>NZ_JAXHDD010000010.1:0-100756 GCF_037072025.1 Pseudogracilibacillus sp. SO30301A
TTTTCAGGTGATTAGCGTTAATGAGTAAGAAAGCCGTTATAACGGCACTAATGAAGGATATGGCATGAAGCTATGAATAATTCAGGTTTTTAACTCTTTCATCCCTAATAGAAATATATAAATAATCTAAAAAGGATACAATTCCTTCTGGCTGGAAAGTAAGCAAGCAATAATTTTTATATTGTCTAATATCACTTTTATAACCTTCACTAATTTTATTTTCCCTTTCTTCAATTTCCTTTTCTCGTTCTTGGTATCTTTTTTCATTCCTGAAATTATTTACTTTTAAAATTTCCGCCAATTCTACCACCTCTCTTAAATTTTATTATAAACAGTTAAGTTGTGATAAGACACCACTATCCGAAGAAGGAGACTTGAAAAAATTACGAGCAATGTGGGAAATAATAAAAAGAGATACAGACAGACAATAATATATAATTTTGAATATATGGGGGTTAGGAGTAATTTTAATATACATAGCTAATGGGTACCATAAAACAAACCAATAAAAACTAGTATAATTATCCATAAACAATTGATAATTATGAAAAAGTAACCTATTCTATAAAAAACAACTTGTATCTTTTTGGGAAAGGACGAGAAAAATGAGCATTCTTTTTAGAGTCGAATTATATGTGGATGATATAGAAAAGTCGCTTGATTTTTATGAGAATATCATTGGACTAGAACTCTATGGACGAAATGACCGTTGTGGACGCTTTAATTACGATTGTTTTTCTCTATTGTTAACTGCAAAAACCACTTTAGAAGACAAGCATTATTTTCTTACAAAAGCGAAAACAGAGCAAAAAGGGAATGGATTTGAGTTAATCATTGTTGTTGATAAATTAGAGGATGTATATGAACGCTGTCAGAAGAATCACATCATACCTGAAGTTGATATTGAAACATACCCATGGGCAATGCGAGGTTTTAAAATAGCCGATCCAGATGGATACTTTTTGCGTATCACTTCAAAATAATATACAAAACATTATTTTATCTCATTATAGACAGTCAAATGGGCTTTCCACTCTCATAAAAAATTTTAAAAACTCAATTCTACAAAAGTTCCTAATTTTAAATTGAAAAAAATACAGAAAATACGATTTATTTTGAGGATAGTCAAAACTCTGGGTAAAATATTAAAAAAACCATTATAAATTTGGTTATTATGTTATTAAATTATACAATTTAGGTGGAGATAGAGATGCACTTAGGAAAAAAACTTCGTTACTTAAGATTAAAAAATAATCTTTCACAAGAAAAACTAGCGAAAGGTATTGTATCAGTTAGTCATTTAAGTAACTTAGAATCCGGCAGATATTCAGCATCAGAAGAAACGATCCGATTTTTAGCTAAAAGACTCAAGGTAAGTGAACGTTATTTATCGGGTAGTTTGACACCAGATAAAAATCTAGACAAACAATTATCTAAATTATTTGTTACAATTCTTACGGATGTTACAAACACACCGAAGATTTTAGAACCAATTCTTGAACCAATTAATTGTATTTATCAAGAGTGGACTTATTTCTACTTAACATGCAGTTACTACTACAAAGTAAATAAGTTAGATAAAGCAAAAGAAATAGAAGAAAATACGTTAACTTATTTTATATCAGAGAATGATAGTTTAACAGAATACCCTCAGATACTGAAGCAGGCTTACTACTACTATAAAGGCATATCGGCTTATCGAAATAATCATTTAGAAACGAGTTATCGTTCTTTCAATAAGTTAACAGAATATGTTCATTTCAATAAAATTTATGCAGCTATACAATACAATTTAGCGTTAATAAGTTATCAATTATCCGACTATTTTAAAGCAAAAAAACATGCCGATGAGGCTATCAAACTTTATATAAATAACGGGGATCTGGAAAAATTAGCTATCGCACATAATTTATTAGGTACAATATTCTGTGATACTTTTATGTTTAAAGAATCATTACAAGAACTAGAAAAAGCGATGAACTACTCTAATATATTAAAATTCAGCAGTCACAAAGCACGAATCTTTCATAATCAGGGTCTCGTTTATAAAGGAATGAATAACCTTCCGGATGCTTTAAAACAATTTATGAAATCTTATGAATTAAAAATAATAATCAAATCTGAAAGTATTTTAGCTACGCTAGTCGAAATTATTAAATGCCATATTGTACTTAATCAATATAGCGATGCAAAAAAATTAGCAAGAACTTCATCGCAATATTTGAAAACAGAAAGAGATTATCACCAATTATCTTCATTAAAAGGAAGTATTGATTTATATGAAGGTAATGAAGCTGAATTTATTAAGAAAAAAACAGAAGCTCTAAATTATTTTATAAATAATAAGTTGTTTAAAAATGCTAAAGGAATAGCAAAAGAATTAGGAGATTTTTATTTCAAAACTAACAAATATAAAAATGCTGCAACCTATTACAGGATGGAGCTAAATGTTTTTTCAGAAAGGTGGTGAAAAACATTGAGGAAATTAATGACTTTAGCATTATTTTTAGGATTAGCTTTCTCTGCACTACAATCTGGCTTAATCGACATGCACAACGGAGACAATGCAGATATTAATTCTGTAAACCCTAACAATGGTATTATTAGCATTAATAACGGCGACAACGCAGATATCAATTAAAACGCAATTTAAATTACCCCCTGTATTATATAATAGTCTCTCGGAAATTAATTTCCGTATCGGCTCTAGTCTTTTGACTAGGGCTTTTGTATTAGAAGAAAAAGCCCAAAAAGAAAGGAAAAAAGAATCAAAAAATGGCTCCTAAAAACCCTGGAATTGTTGAAAAACTAGTTCGCCGTACACGTAAACAAAGAAAAAATCGTTACTCACCAAAAGCCTATAATACACTGGAACAGCTATTTAAATCCATGTTTGTAGACCACTCTTCCTCAGAAAGGATTTTAGGAAACACGCAGTCATTAAGCATCTTGACCGATGGTACACCTGTAGAAACTGGTGAGCGACCATATAGAAAATTCCTTTGTGATTGCCGTAAACAAGGAAACTGGAAATGCGAGTGCTTTGCGGAAGTTTTCTGATCCTGATGCAAACTGGGGTTGGGACAGCTCCCGTGAAAAATATTATTATGGACGGAACCTTTTTATCCTGGATTCCCGGATTGTGTAACGAGAAATTTCGAAACCCCGCGTAAATACTGGAAAGTTCCATCGTTACAAATGTTTAAAGTATAACGATGGATTCATGAACAAATTTACGACGAGACCTTGATATTACAGCATTTTCAAATTGAACTCGTTATAAATTCCGGGAACTTAGGTTTTATGGTTAGTACTGCCGAAAGTCCATATGATTTACCCATTTATCCAAGGCTGGGCAAGTAAACATGATTCTGTCCTGCTTGTTAGCACCTATCGTGAACTCCTGCATTGGTACCCTGAATGGAAAATTGGGGAAAGCATCTTAGACTCGGCTTTCGATGCTTATCCCATCTATGAAATGTTGGAACACTTTGACGTTTCCGCCATCTATAATGAAATGGATATCAACTTGGACGGTGTTAGCATTCAAAAAAGAATTTGAAACTGCAAAAAAAAATGAAAGATGGCGAGATTGATCGAATTTTGTTCCAGGATGAATCCATGATTAGAGATTATCAAGCCATTGCTAAGACCTGGTTTCCAAAAGGGCAACAAAAAAGATACCAACATATGGCAAGCATCATGGTGTCAAATTAATTGGTACATTGGATTACGAAACTGGCGGGATGGCTTGGTTAGTAACGGAATTTCTTAACCAAGGGGCTTATCAGGCTTGTAAGAAATGGAGAAATAGTGCGAAAGCACCTGAAATTTTAAGACTTTTTGTAAAGCGAAAGGTTGGTGATCAGCTATGAGTCATTTCGAAGTAGTTACTTTGGTTCTATTTCTTTTTGTGGGTGTAAAGTTGATAAATTTATTAATTATGATGATTCTTGTTAAAAATATTAATACCATCAAAAAAAGAAAAAAGGGATTTTTATATGATTATACTAAAATGAAGTTAGGTGAAAATGTTTTTAATTAAAATTTGGGAAAAGTATTAAAAAAGTCGGACGTTAATAAAATTAAGCGATGGACTTACTTTAAACCAAATGCTTATACAGATAACAGCACGTTCTCAATATAAAAGAACGTGCTGTTTTCATATATTTATTAGAAAACTTGCCTTATCGCCAAGCCTTAGTTGCACTTACGACGCACAGGACGTGCTAGTACTGGCGTAGAGATGGGACGTCGCACTTTTAGCCAGTGAGCAGTAGGAAAGTTCCCTATCTGCTAATAAAAGTGGAGACCAACGCTCCACCATTATTATTTTGAAAGTAACTTTTATAATGTTTTGAAAAGTTGACTACTTCTAGACTGTTCTAATATATTGGTCGTCCATCCAACCATTCTACTTACCGTATAAGTCGGTGTAAATAATATTTCTGGCATTTCAACTGCTTTTAATACGGCAGCTGCATAAAACTCAACATTAGCATATAGTTTTTTACCAGGTTTATATTCTTCAAATAAACTAATTACCGTTTGTTCAACATGATATGCCAAGGCTAATAAATCGTCTTGTCCGACAAGTGATTTAATAACATCTTTCAATATGCGTGCTCGCGGATCTTGCACTTTGTAAATTCGATGACCGAAGCCGACAATTTTTAGACCGCACTCAAACCGGCATCTTAGCCAACGTTCTGCATTATTTTTCGTACCAATCATATCAAGCATTTCTTTTACTTTTGCTGGAGTGCCTCCATGCAATGAACCTTTCATTGCTCCAATAGCCCCTGTTACAGCGGAGACCATCTCAGATTCTGTCGATGTAATCACTCTAGCGGCAAAAGTCGAGGCATTTATTCCCTGCTCCATCGTCAAAATTAAGTACGCATTTAATGCTTTAACATGGGCTTCTTTGGGATCCTCACCTGTTAACATATATAAATAATTTTCAACATGTCCTTTCTCAAAAGATGGTTCAATAAAATCCAGATTATTATTTTTACGATAAATATATGCAATGATCGTCGGAGTTATAGCAGTAATTTCAATTGCTTGTTCAATCGTAGGTTTCCACGTATAACTTTGCGAACCTAAAGCTGAAATACTTGTTCTTAATATACTCATAAAATCCATATCGTTAGGAAGATGTTTTAAAATATTTATAATATATCTAGGCAATCTTCTTTTTGAGTACATATACTTATTAAATTCTTCCAACTCATATTTAGTTGGGAGTTCTTCATTCCAAAGTAAATAACAAACTTCTTCAAATGTATGATAAATTGCTAACTCTTTTACGTCCAAGCCTCGATAAAATAACCGATCTTTTTCACCATCGACCAAACTAATATGATTACCTGAATTCCCGGGGCGCTTTAAACAACTATCTGCTTTATTCATGTTGTAATCCTCCTTCTCATAAAAATATTACTCATGTCTGATCGTATATTCTTTTTGGGGATATAAATTTCAAAGGCCTCTTGGCTTATAGTAGTTAGAATTTTCAAATTATTTTACATAGATTAATTTTACTTTGATTGCTCAGTCGAGTGATGTATTTAATTTAATAGTAACAAGAACGAATACTGATGTAAATGCTTTTCCTTGATAATAAAAGTTACTCAAAAAATGGCAAAATATTAGATTAAATGAATGAAATTATTGTAAGAATCCTTTCATACTTGAAAGATAAGTAGATGAAATTTTTTTGAGAATACCTGGATACAGGATATACAATAATTAAGTATCAAATTGCAATTTTAACTAACAAAAAATTCCATTATCCATAATTGTTAAATAATCCTATTTTGGGAAATAATACATTTAAGGCTAAGTTATATCCTAGCAAATGGAATACATTTAAGGAGAGATTTTTAGCATGACTAAAAATGATAAAGGTTTATCCCGTCGCGATTTCTTAAAAACATCGGGTATTGCTGTAGGAACTTTGGTTGGTGGCGGACTCATAGGAGGAGCGATTGGCTATAACGTCCGAAAAGATGCCAATATCCCCCAGCCTAATGAAACAGTGAAAGAGTATAAAGCAGCAAGTCCGAAAGGAAGGAAATTTTTTAAAAGTAATCGTGACTTTGATATATTGTCACAGGCGACAGAGCGTATTTTCCCAGAAGATGAGCTTGGTCCAGGTGCGATTGGTTTAGGCGTTCCTTATTTCATTGATAACCAACTTGCGGGAAGCTATGGGGTCAATGCTAGAGAATATATGCAGGGACCATTTGATGTGGGTGAGCCTACGCAAGGCTATCAAACACCGCTCATACGACAAGAAGTGTTTTTACATGGAATCAGAAAGATGGAAGAAGAAGCGCAAAGTCGTTTCGATACTGGCTTTGCCAAACTGGACGATGAGCAAATGGATGAAATTTTAACAGATTTTCAAAAAGGTGAAGTCGAAATGGATGGGCTAACATCAGATTTCTTTTTCCAATTGCTTCGTTCTGCAACTTTGGAGGGGGCATATGCAGACCCAATATATAGTGGAAATAACAATATGGATGGTTGGAGAATGAAAGATTATCCTGGTCACCAAATGGCTTATATCAAGGATATAGATAGCGAAGAATTTAAGAAAATTGAGCCGCAATCATTAGCAAGCATGGACCAGAAAATAGAGGAGTGATCCATACATGGCAAAAACATTCGATAAAGTAGATGTAGTAACAGTTGGAGTTGGATGGACAGGAGGTATCATTGCAGCTGAATGTGCTAAAGCAGGCCTAAACGTAGTAGGACTAGAACGTGGCGAAGAAAGAGGAACCCAGGATTATCAAAGAATCCATGACGAATACCGCTATGCCATCCGTTATGAATTAATGCAAGATTTATCAAAAGAAACTGTCACATTTCGAAACACACGTAAACAAAAAGCATTGCCGATGAGGCAAATGGGGTCATTTTTATTGGGAGAAGGACTTGGTGGGGCGGGTACCCATTGGAATGGATGGACTTTCAGGTTTCTTCCGTACGATTTTGAAATAAAAACAATAACTGAAGAAAAATATGGCGCAGATAAAATTAAACCAGACTTTCAACTTCAAGATTGGGGTATAACATACGATGAATTAGAGCCATATTTTGATAAGTTTGAAAAAGTAGCAGGTATTTCAGGAGAGACCAATCCGCTTGCCGGTAAAAGATCAGATGATTATCCGACACCACCGATGAAAAAAACTCCGATACTTCAAAAATTTGAAAAAGCAGCACAAGCTAAAGGATATACACCTTATATGTTACCTTCCGCTAATTTATCGGAGGCATATGAAAATCCTGATGGTGAAACAATTTTTGCTTGTCAATATTGTGGATTTTGTGAACGATTCGGTTGTGAGTATGGAGCTAAATCTGCAGCTGAAATTACAGTCATACCTACTGCCAAAAAAACTGGCAACTATGAATTGCGGGTGCATTCTAATGTCGTGGAAATATTAAAAGAAGACGATAAAGTCACAGGTGTCCGATATATTGACACTGTAACAAAAGAGGAATTTATTCAGCCTGCCGAGGTAGTTGTTCTAACAAGTTATATTTTAAACAACGCCAAACTATTAATGATTTCTGATATTGGAGAGCAATATGATCCTGATACTGGCAGAGGTACGTTAGGAAAAAATTATTGTTACCAAATTAATACCGGAACAACTGGATTTTTTGAAAATCAAATGAATACTTTTATGGGGGCAGGTTCCCTTGGAATGTATATGGATGATTTTAATGGGGATAATTTTGATCATAGCGAGCTTGATTTTTTACATGGTGGAGGTATATGGATAACACAACCTGGAAATAGACCTATTAATAGTAACCCTATCCCTGATGATGTTCCTTTATGGGGAGCTGAATTTAAAAAAGCGTCAATTCATAATTTTACCCGTTCTCTCTATGTAGGCGGTCAAGGCGCTTCACTACCTCATAAGGAAAACTTTTTATCATTGGATTCGACATACAAAGATGCGTATGGCTTGCCTTTATTGCAATTGACGTATAATTTCACCGATCAGGATAGAGCTCTGCATAAATTTATTTCAGAAAAAACAGCTGAGATAATGAATGAAATGGGAGCAAAGGAAATTGTTGAAGCCAATGTTTTAGCAGACTATGACATTGTTCCATATCAATCTACACATAATACAGGTGGAACGATTATGGGGGTCGATCCAGAAACAAGTGTGGTGAACAACTACTTGCAGCATTGGAATGCAGACAACCTCTTTGTTGTCGGTGCTGGTAACTTCCCGCATAACAGTGGATATAACCCAACCGGCACAGTTGGAGCTTTGGCATATCGGTGCGCGGAAGGAATCATCAAATACAGTAAAAATGGTGGAAGTTTAGTTTAATAAAGCAATTTCTTACCTCCTCTTAGATGTAGCTGCACGTATATAAAATTTTATATTTACCTTAGAAAGGAGGTCAATCATATGGGATTAGCTCAAATTGGGATACCTGGTTTAATTATTATTCTTGTCATCGTGCTAATTATTTTTGGACCAAAAAAACTTCCAGAAATCGGTGGTGCTGTAGGAAAAACATTGGCAGAGTTCAAAAGATCAACTAAAGAAATCATGGAAGATGATGAACCAGGAGCCGAAGAAAATAAAAATACGGACATAACGTAGAAGGTGTTATGATGGAACCTATTCAGAGAACTAAAAGGAAAATCTTAAGTCCCCTTGATAAAAAGCCTATAGAAATAAAGAGGGAAGCAGTGGAAGATGAGCTACATGTTCAGAACGATGACAAGCTCATCGACCACCTTTCAGAACTTCGAAATCAATTGATCAAAAGTATTTTTATCTTTTTACTTTTCTTAATCATTGTATTCTTAACAATGAATAAATGGTTTCCACTCGTAACAAAAGGAAATGAATTAGTTGTATTTGGACCGTTTCAAATTGTAAAATTTTACACATCTATTTCTGTTACCTTGGCCCTTGGACTTTCTTTGCCATTTCTAATCCACTTCATGTGGCAATTCGTCAAGCCCGGGCTAAAAACAAATGAAGTTCGGTATCTTGGTCTTTATTCACCCATTATGTTCTTATTATTTATAATTGGCGTTGCTTTCGGATACTTTGTCATCAATCCATTGAGCTATCGGTTTTTAATGAACTTTGGCTCTATGAACTTTGAAGTCATTATCTCTGCACAGGAATATGTACATTTTTTAATTATGACAACTATCCCGATCGGATTCCTATTTGAACTTCCAGCAATCGCTATGTTCCTTGCTTCAATTGGGGTACTAACAACAGAAACGATGAAAAATATTCGAAAATGGTCCTATCTAGTTATTGCTATTCTATCAGCACTAATCACTCCACCGGATTTTATTAGCCAGCTGATGGTATTAATCCCGATGGCGCTATTGTACGAAATCAGTATTTATATTGTAAATAAAATGGAAAAAAGACAAGGTGCTGAACAGCCTAAAGTCGTAACAACTGATTAGGTTTAACTTTAGAAATTGAGTAGATTTTTTAAAACTATTACTACTTTCATAAACTGTGACGTTAGGCTCTGCTTATTAATAAATCGATACGGATCGACTCGACATCATAGAAAAAGACTCGCCGTTTTCCATGACCCCCACTCAAAACGGGCACGATTAATATCGAAACATGACCGTTTTCCATGACTCTCACCCAAAACGGGCACGATTAATATCGAAACATGACCATTTTCCATGACCCTCACCCAAAACGGGCACGATTAACATCAAAACATGACCGTTTTCCATGACTCTCACCCAAAACGGGCACGATTAACATCAAAACATGACCGTTTTCCATGACTCTCACCCAAAATGGGCACGATTAACATCAAAACATGACCGTTTTCCATGACTCTCACCCAAAACGGGCACGATTAACATCAAAACATGACCATTTTCCATGACTCTCACCCAAAACGGGCACGATTAACATCAAAACATGACCGTTTTCCATGACCCTTACCCAAAACGGGCACGATTAATATCGAAACATGACCATTTTCCATGACTCTCACCCAAAACGGGCACGATTAATATCGAAACATGACCATTTTCCATGACCCTCACCCAAAACGGGCACGATTAATATCGAAACATGACCATTTTCCATGACCCTCACCCAAAACGGGCACGATTAACATCGAAACTACCCATCTTACAGATCGACATGTTGGGAAAAGACTCGACATCTTAGATCCGGACTCTGCATGTTGTTAATCGACTCACACTCCGGAGCGGAGGTAGAGTCACTTTTCCCCAATGGTGATAAATCGTTACGTCACAGTATCCTTCAACTCCATATTACAATGCTGCCACTTGAAATAGTAACGTTCTTTATATTCTAAAATATAATTGCTCGTCTTTGAAAGTGCTTAGTTTAGCTATGTCCCTATGCCGTATTCCTTTCTAATATGAATCCAATATAAATATACATTCCTTGTCGATTACAACGCTTCATCCATCTGATACAGTGTACGGTAGTATTCACTCGTTTCCATTAAATGATGATGAGAACCATCTAGTTTTATTTTTCCTTCATTTAAAAAAACAATTTTATCCATTAATTCTGCACCAGCTAAATGATGTGTTACCCAAATAATTGTCTTTTCTTTGGCTGCTTCTAAAAAAGTAGTTAGCAAATCTCTTTCAGTCCGTGGATCAAGTCCTGTCGTTGGTTCATCCATTAAAATAATTGGTGTATTTTGAATTAATACGCGGGCAAATGCAACTCGTTGCCTTTCCCCACCTGAAAACCGTTTCCCCATTTCATCCATCTGTGTATATATCCCATTCGGTAATTGATCGACCATTTCCAATACTTGTGCTTGTTTTAAAACATTTTTAATTTCTTCTTCTGTCGCATTAGCCTTTCCAATCCGAATATTATTTGCAATCGTTGTATGAAACAAATGAGGTTTTTGATTTAAAACTGATACAGCATTTGCCAAATAACCGGAGTTCATCTCCATATCATCTATATAAATTTTTCCTTCAGTTGGTTTGATTAAACCAGCTAACATTTTTAACAATGTTGATTTCCCTGTTCCACTTTTCCCTAAGATAGCAACCTTTTTTCCAGGTTCAATCGTTAGTGATAGATTGTCAATTAAATTCTTACTTACTGTTTCATATTGATAGCTAATATTTTCAATTCGAATCGTTGGCTTATTGAACGTAGCATTTCTAGCTTCTGTAAGCTTCATTTCTGCATTTTTTGATTGTTGTAATTTTTCGATCCTTCTTATTGAATCGACATATGTTGGGATTTCTTCTACTGCATCACTCAATGGGAGTAAGGCATCCGTAATCGAAAACATCATTAAGACAAAGGCGGCAATAACTGTTGCAGATATCGTTCCCTCTCCTGCTTGAAAATTCGCCCAAATCATCGTTGCAATAATTGCTAATCCAGCGATAAATCGTAAAAAGGCATCGCGGATATGATGCCAAGTATTAACCTTATTTTCTTTGGAGATTAGCCTACTATTTTCATTAACAACTTGGCTAACTACTTCATCAACACGTCCACTGACAAGCCAATCGAGTTGGCCAAACATTGCATCGGTAAAATGCTGATATAATTTTCCTCTTTTATCCTTAATTAAAATATGATTTTTCTTCATCATCATGTAAGAAATAAATGGTATTAAAAACACGATGACACCAAGTAATCCAATCATCATTAACATAAACAGCCAATCAAAAAGACCTAAAACGATTGCAAAAATACCATATATAACCACTCCAACAAAACTCGGAAGTAATGTTCGAATATAAAAATCTTGCAGTTTTTCAATATCATCAGACAGTACACTTAAAATGTCGCCGGTTTGATAACGACTTTGTAAAAAAAGTGCTTGAGGCTCCAGCAAATTGTAAAGTCTTTTTCGATAGTCTGCTAAAATTCGTAAAACAATATCATGACTAACTAACTTATCAAGATACGGAAATACCGCTTGCCCTATACTAAACGCACGTACTGAAACGATCGGTACATAAACGAGCATAATATTTTCTGGTCGAAGGGAAGACTTTGAAATTAAATAACCTGAGACGAATAACAACATTGCTCCTGAGGTTACCCCTAAAATCGCAAAGAAAACAGTAAGTGCCATGCGACCTTTATTTTTCTTAATATAAGGAATAATCCATTCATTCATCAGCTTCCCTCCCCTTTCCAGTTAACAAATTGTGCATATTCACCATGCTTTTCAAGTAAATCTTCATGTGAGCTACATTCTACTTGAAGTCCATCTTGAAGCATGATAATTTGATCCATCTCTTTCATCCAGTGAAGGCGGTGGGTGGCTAAGAAAACTAATTTGTCATTAAAAAGTTCAAGCATGAGCTGTTTTATCTCATACTCTGTCTCTATGTCTAAATGTGCAGTTGGTTCATCCAATAAAATAATGGGCTTTTCGCTTAATAAAGCTCGGGCAATAGCGATACGTTGTTCCTGTCCACCACTAAGTACTCGACCACCTTCGCCAATTTTTTCATACATTCCATTCGGCAGTTCTATTACTAAATCTTGTAGTCCGATTTTCTCAATAATGTCTTTTACTTTTGAATCTGAAGTATTCGGTTGATAAAAACGAATATTATCTGCCAAGGACAACGGGAAAATATATGGATGTTGTGGAATATAGGCGATGTTTTCAAACCACGCAGCATAATTTAACGATGCAACAATTTCATTATTGATTTTTATTGTACCGTAAGCCGATTCAATTCTTCCTGCTAACAAATTAATGAGGGTTGATTTTCCTGCTCCACTTTCTCCAACAATTCCAACCCAGCCACGATTAGCTTGAAACGAAATAGATTTCAATACCTTTTTCCTATCAATTTCCACTGTTACTTCATTAAAATCAATTTTGCTCTCTTCATTCCATAAAATTGGTTTGTTTTTTTCTATAACTACCTCACCTTTTTGCGTTGCGATTAGTTTGTCTATCTCTGCAATAGCGATTTGTCCATCTAAAGTTGCATGATAATCTTTACCAACTTGCTTAATAGGTGAAAAGTATTCTGGTGCTAAAATTAAAATTGTTAGTGCTGGAAGTAGTAATATTTGACCTTCAATTAAACGAAGGCCGAGTCCTACAGCAACAAAAGCTATGGATAAACTTGTAAAAAAGTCTAGTGCAAAAGAAGATAAAAAAGCAACACGAAGCGTCTTCATCGTAGCTTTTCTGTATTCAGAACTTACACGATAAACCTTTTTAGCATGATCTCGACTTTTACCCAGGTAAGTTAACGTTTCTAGTCCTTTTAACGAATCGATAAAATGGTTTGACAATCTTGTATACGTCTCATATTGTTTATCTGCCATTTTTTCAGCCGCCACGCCAAGCAAAATCATAAAAATAACAACAATAGGAACCGATACGACTAAAATAATCGAAGAAATGGGATCGTAAAAAAATACATACATAACAATTAACACTGGAATAATCACTGTTTTAATCATGCGAATCCCTATGATTTCCACATATTTTTTTACATCGTCTACGCCTTCCATAGCTAATGTGACTAAATGACCTGTTCCAATTTTTTGAACAAAAGATATATTCCGATCAAAATAAACATGCATTAATTCGTTCCGAAGCGTTTTTGCCGATGTTGCAGCAAAACGGTCTGCTACAGCTATTTCTATATGAGTAATAATGTAGCGAATAACAAAAGCAATAAAAAAGAAGCCAATATCAGTGAGTACCTTTTCGATTGGTATTCCTTGAAATAAAAAGGTAATTGCCCGAGCTAAATAATACGCTTGGGCAATAACAGCAACGGCTTCTCCTAAAATTAATAATGTCAATATACTATGGACTAGTCCCGAACCTGGATAGGTAGGTAATCCTTTTTTTCGTTTTTGTTTCATTAGTATTCCAACTCATCATTTTTCTTTATTCTTTTTCTAAAAATATAATAACTCCATGCTTGATACCCTAAAACAAATGGAAGTAATAATATTGAGAAATACGTCATTATTTTAAGGGTATAAGAACCGGATGCAGCATTATACACTGTAAGACTATAAGCATCGGAAATTGAACTAATCATAACCCGTGGGAACATTCCTAGAAAAATACTTCCAATTAGTAATATGATTGTAATGCTTGTTAATGCAAAGGCGTTCATGTCCATTTTTTGTGTATTATACAAGTTAGCAAACAGTAGAGATACCCAAGCTAAAATCGGAATCACCATAAACGTTTGACCATGGTACGTAAACACATCTGAAATAATATAACCGACAACGATAAATGCTAAGAAAAGAATAATCGTTACAGGAGCAACTTTTTTACCAAGCTCCCGTGCCCGCTCTTGTAATTTACCAGTTGTTCGGATCGTAATAAATTGTAGGCCATGCATGATTGTAAGCATGAGGAACATGAGACCTCCAAGTAAAGCAAACGGGTGTAAAAATTGCAAGAACCCACCGATCATTTCTTTTTCTTGATTAATCGGCATACCTGTCATAAAGTTAGCTAAAACTACTCCCCATAAAATCGGTGGTAACAAGCTACCGATAAACATTGCCCAGTCCCACGTGTTTTTCCATCTCAGGTTTTCTACTTTTCCGCGGAATTCAAAAGATACACCACGGATAATGAGGGCAAGGAGCATGAAAACTAAAGGTATATAAAATCCACTAAACATCGTTGCATACCAGTGTGGATATGCAGCAAACATTGCTCCCCCAGCCGTAATTAACCATACTTCATTCGCATCCCAAAACGGACCAATCGTATTAATATACACACGCTTTTCTTTATCATTTTTTCCTAAAAAGCGAGAAACAATACCAACCCCAAAATCAAATCCTTCTAGTACGAAAAAACCGATAAATAAAATAGTAATTAATATAAACCAAAATTCATTAAGAGACAACTTCCGCACCTCCTTCATCATCAAAAGGATCTTTTGTTACAGGAGCATCCAACTCTTCATAATCTTTCTTCTTAATATGTCGAACGTATAAATATACTGCCACAGTCCCCATAATTGCATAGAGTAAATTGAATGCAATAAGCGAAAATAACATTTCATTTGCAGTTACAGATGGGGAAACCGCATCTTCCGTTTTCATCAGTCCAAATACAACCCATGGCTGTCTGCCCATTTCTGTCATAATCCATCCACTTGTGTTCGCTAAAAATGGTAAAATGATCGCAAAAGGCATCATTTTTAAATATATATTATTTTTAGGCATCATCCCTCTACGGGTGGCATACAT
Source organism: Pseudogracilibacillus sp. SO30301A (assembly GCF_037072025.1). Lineage (NCBI taxonomy): Bacteria > Bacillati > Bacillota > Bacilli > Caryophanales > Bacillaceae > Pseudogracilibacillus > Pseudogracilibacillus sp. SO30301A. Next base: position 15,270 of record NZ_JAXHDD010000010.1, read on the forward strand.
ACCGTAGAAACCGAGTAGTAACATGACACCACCAGCTCCAGTCATTAAGCGGAATACCCAAAAGAGTGCCTTTACGGGTGGGATATAATTTCCCGGGCCATATTTTTCGACATACATATCCTGTAATTGATTTATCCCTTCTAATGATCCGCTAAACTGGTTATATGAAAGGAAACTTAATAAAAATGGAATTTGTATTTCAACATCATTTTCTTTCACTTCCGTGTTAATTTTTGCATAAACAGTAAACGGTGCAGGATCTTCACTCGTTTCCCATTGTGCCTCTGCTGCTGCCATTTTCATTGGCTGGGATTGAACTAAATACTGTGCTTGCCAATGTCCGGTAAATAGAATGATAAATGAGGCAATAGCACCAATAGTAATTGAAATTCTAAATGATCTTCTAAACATATCTAAGTCGTGTTTACGTAACATTTTCCAAGCACTAATCCCTGCAACAACAAATGCCCCTGTTGCTAATGATGTAAAAAACACATGCGGAAACTGAGCCCATAAATGTGGGTTCGTTAAAATTGCAATAAAATCATTCATCTGTGCACGACCATCCACAAATTCGTACCCGACAGGATTTTGCATAAAGGAATTTGCCGACAAAATCCAAAACGCGGAAAGAATTGTTCCAAATGACACAAGCCAAATCGATACTAAATGTAATTTTTTTGATAATCGATTCCAACCAAACACCCAAATACCGATAAATGTTGACTCCATAAAGAATGCAAGCAATCCCTCAATTGCTAAAGACGGGCCAAATACATCCCCGACAAATCGTGAATATGTGGACCAGTTCATCCCAAACTGGAACTCTTGTAAAATCCCTGTTACTACACCAACAGCGAAATTGATTAAAAACAAAACCGCCCAAAATTTTGTCATTTTTTTATAAACTTCATTTCCTTTAATGACGTATAAGGTCTGCATGATCGCAATAGTGAACGCTAATCCAATTGATACCGGTACAAAAAAGTAGTGAAATATTGTGGTAGATGCAAACTGAAGGCGGGCTATAATTAACGGATCCATGATTTATTTCATCTCCCCTTGTTTCATATATATAATCCTATCCATTATGACTGTAGTTTCAGTATACGCTATATTTCACATACATTGTCGGGTATTGGTTACAATTTTCGCACGGTTCTATGTATGAATATTGACAATTAAGAGTAGCGCTTTCATTATTGGACAATATTAACAGAAGATTTCCGAAAGTCTGTAATTAGAAAAATCCGCACAATTCCTATGGATTAACGGACATGTATATATCAAACTAGTCCAATCCCATTAGTTGTGCGGATTTTTTACAATAAAAACTTATTCTACATTATTTTTTTTCTCTTTTCGGTCATTTATAAACTTTTTAATCGTTAATACAATTAGGAATAAGAGCCATGATGTAACAACATAATAAATAATTCGACCAGCTCCAAACAAATCATCGAGAAAAATCGTCATCCCTATCCATATAATGAATACACCCAGAATTTGATATAAATAAAACTTTAAGTCTACTTTAATCTGGATCCTCTCCTTCATGCATACTCTAACATAATAGTAGCGTACACTAGGAAAAAATTAAAGGAATGAAACAAAATATCCGTTTATCAATTATGATGTTACATTCAGCATATTTTCCTACCACTAGATATCTTTACGAGCGACTAAGCATGATTTCAGGCCACTAGGCACCCCTTTGCGAGCGACTAAGCATATTTCTAGACCACTAGGCATCTTCTTAAGCGCAGCTGCATCATTAGTAGTTACTTAGAACAACTTATGAGCGACCTCCAACATCAACCATCACTTACATCCCCAAATCAAAAAATCATTAATTTTTTAAATCTTGTATCAAATTCGCCATCTCTACTGCGGCTGCTGCTGCTTCAGTTCCTTTATTTCCACCTGTCGTTCCCGCTCGCTCAATTGCTTGTTCAATCGTATCTGTTGTTATTACACCGAAAATGACTGGTTTGCCACTTTGTAAGCTCGCTTGAGAAATACCTTTAGCCGCTTCATTACAAACATAATCAAAGTGTGGTGTAGCTCCTCGAATCACTGCACCTAAAGCAATTACTCCATCATACGTTCGTGCAGCCATTTCTTGTGCAATAAGCGGAATTTCAAAAGCACCTGGCACCCAGGCAACATCGATATTTTCTTCTTTGACTCCATACCCTTTTAATGCCCCTATAGCACCATCTAATAAGTTTTTTGTAACTAAATCATTAAAACGTCCGACAACAATTCCAATTTTTAACTCAGTTCCTATCCATTTACCCTGATATACTTTTCCCATCTCTATTCCCCTTCATTTTAACGTTAACATATGTCCCATCTTTTCCTGTTTCGTATATAAATAGTTTTCATTATCCTTAAATAAATTTGGTTCCATTGGGACTCGCTTTTCGATTGTTATATTGTTATTTTCCAATGCTGCAATTTTTCTAGGGTTATTCGTAAGCAACTCTATACTTGAAACCTGTAAATCTTTTAATATTTGAGCACTAACTTCATACTCTCTTAAATCTGCTGGAAAACCTAATGTCTCATTTGCTTCTACAGTATCTAGCCCATTTTCCTGTAATCGATAAGCTCGTAACTTATTTAATAATCCGATCCCTCTACCTTCCTGCCGCATATAGATAACTACACCACTCCCTCGTTCTGAAATCATTTTGAGCGCTTTATCTAATTGTGAACCACAATCGCACCGTTTTGAATGAAAGACATCACCAGTTAAACATTCTGAATGGATGCGAACTAGTACTGAACTTTTACTAGAAATCTCTCCTTTTACAAGTGCAATATGCTCTTTATTATCCAGTTTATTAGAATAACCAATCAGTTTAAAATTTCCATAATCAGTCGGTAAATTTGTTTCTACTTCTCTTACTATAAAGTTTTCATTTCTTTTCCGGTATGCTATCAATTCTTTAATCGTAATTAGTTTCAATTGACATTTATTCGCTATTTTAATTAGATCCGGCACACGGGCCATCTTACCGTCTTCTTTAATAATTTCACAAATCACAGCAACTGGGGAAGCACCACTTATTTTCGCTAAATCAACAGACGCTTCCGTATGACCAGGACGTTCTAGTACGCCGTTTTCTTTCGCTATTAAAGGAAAAACATGTCCAGGACGCTTAAATTGACTTCTTGTTACATTCTTTTCCGTCAATGCTCTAATCGTTATTGCTCTTTCATATGCACTTATACCAGTCGATGTGGTTTCATGATCAATACTTACCGTAAATGCCGTCCCATACGGATCCGTATTTTTATCGACCATTAAAGACAAGTCGAGTAATTCTGCCTTTTCCTTCGTAACCGCAGTACAAACTAAACCTTTCCCATGTGTAATCATAAAATTAATCATCTCTGGAGTTACCTTGTCCGCCAGTCCAACGAAATCCCCTTCATTTTCACGATTTTCATCATCAACTACGATAACGAGTTTTCCCGCCTTTAAATCTTCTATAGCCTCTTCTATCTTATGAAACATCCTTTCACACCCTTATCGTGTTTTTTAAATATTCATGTACATGTTTTCCAAGAACATCACATTCAATATTCACAATATCACCAACCGCTTTTTCACCGAGGATCGTAACGTCCGCCGTATGTGGAATGAGGGATATCGTAATTAGATTTTTCGCAACGTCCACACCAAAAATGGTTAAGCTCACTCCATCTACTGCAACCGAACCTTTTACAATAAAATAATTTTTAATTGATTCTGGTATGCTAATATCATAGTAAACTGCATTTTGATGTAACTGTTTTCTTTCAATTTTCCCGACACCATCAACATGACCGGTGACGAAATGCCCTCCCATTCGATCAGTTGGTCTGAGCGAACGCTCCAGATTAACACCGGAGCCAACTTCAAGACTCGCTAACGATGTCGCATTAATTGTTTCCGGCATGACATCCACTTGAAAATATTCTCTATTAAAATTTGTTACTGTTAAACAAATACCGTTAACTGAAATACTATCACCAACTTTTACATCTTCTAGCACGAGACTTGCATCGATCGTTAGTTGAACCGCTTCTTTTGATACGTCCGTTATTTCCGCAATATATCCTATCTCTTCAACGATTCCTGTAAACATCATTTTCCTCCTTAAGCGCCACAATTTTAATTTGCCCTTCAATTTGCTTTAACTCTTTTATTTGTAATTTAAGGGTATCTGCTAATCTTTTAAACCCCTGACCACCAAAGGCTCCCGGTGCCATATTTCCTCCAATAATAATCGGTGAAATATACATAATCAATTGGTTAATATGCTTAGATTTTAAAAATGAACTATTTACCGTTGCACCACCTTCAACAAGAAGTGAAGTAACTTTTTCAGCCCCTAATTTTTGAAGTACTTTTTCAATTGAAATATTGTCACTTTCCATTTGAAATATTGTTATACCTAATTTCGTAAATTCATTGATTTGTTCTCTAGATACATGGTTGCCGACAAATATCCAAGTCTCTGCGTGTTGATCTATCACAACATTCGCATCAATCGGAGTTCGTAAATGTGTATCCAAAATAATTCGAATTGGATTTCTTCCACTTTTTATACGAGTAGTTAACCTTGGATTATCCTCCATTATTGTATGTACTCCTACTAAAATCGCATCATGTTGATGTCTATAAGTATGTGCATCTATACGAGCAGCTTCATTGGTAATCCATTTACTTTCTAATGTGGATGTTGCTGTTTTGCCATCTATGCTTACCGCTGACTTTACTGTAATATATGGAAGTTTCGTAGTTATATAGTGAAAAAACTTGTCATACAAAGATTTTGCTTCTTCTTCCAAGCAACCTACTTTTACATCTATCCCGGCTGCTTTTAATTTTTCTATTCCTTTACCAGCTACTTTTTCATTCGGATCTTCGCAAGCAATTACAACACGCTGTACTTTTCTTTTTATTACATAATCTGCACAGGGCGGTGTTTTCCCAAAATGGCTGCAAGGCTCTAGCGTAACGTAAACGGTAGCTCCTTCCGCCTTTTCTCCTGCCATTTCTAACGCAATTACTTCAGCATGAGCCTCTCCATATGAAAGATGTGCACCTAATCCAACAATTCTATTACCATTTACAACAACTGCACCAACAGGCGGGTTCGGGGTTGTTTGACCTTTTATTTGACTTGCTAATTGTATTGCAAAACGCATATACTCTTCTTCCAACAACCTAATCCCCTCCTTTTAAAAATGCTAAAAAGCCCCTGAATTGCTTCAGAGGCTTCATTACAAAATTATTAAATAAGCAAATAAGTATACAAAAAACTGTATCCAAATAAACATACCTCTACTGTTATTTACTTATTTATCCAAAACAAAAAGATAAATAAATAGACAAAAAGAGAGCACGTTTTACTGTCTTATTCACTCGTTTAACAATTCTTCTCCCATCCAGACTTTAACTGTCGGCTCTGGAGTTTCACCAGATCAGCCATGCTATATAGCACAGGTCACGGGCTGTAAGGAATGAACCTTAATCACCGTCGATTGGGAATTTCACCCGACCCCCGAAGACTTGTTATCACTTGTATGCAGTTGTAATATTAACTTTAATATACAAAAAAAGAAATAGCAAATGATTTAACATAACCGTTTGCTATTTCGAACCTTTATTTAATAATATCTACCTTTTTTACCCAAGAGTAATTTTCTTTAATAACACCTGATCTGAAGCTACTTTTTGTATCGTAAAAGATCTATTTTCACCTAAGTAGGGATTGTTTCTCCGGTTGCATATTTTTTTGCCCTTAAATTAATTTTAACATGATCTCCTACTTTAAATGTGGTTGTTGCAGATGAGCTTGTAGTCGAATCTGAATTAATCCAACTTCCAGGGGTCCCTTTACTTTTCGGAAGAGTTTCCTCAATCTGTTCGTTAGAGCTTTCAGTTGGTCTTTTTCTATTGGTTGGTTCATAAGCTTTCTGCCAATGACAGCGCCATCTGAAGCATAACCAAATAAAAAAGCGACTCGAAGAAATCGCTTCAAAATGGAAATGTGAGATTTTAGAAATTAACAGTGAGGAGGATCATCACCATATATTATTAATGCACCACCACAAATTAATCTAGCTAATATAGTTAATAGTTTTAAAACTATAACCTCTAGATACATTCGAAAGGAGTTCGAAAAATTCCTTAAGGCTTATTATTGGAAACCTTATTCTTGGAGTTGGAGTTAATTAATTTTAACTTCCGGCGGAGCACCTATATCCGTAATTAAGGAATACATCAAAAATCAAGACCGTGAAGGTTAACCCTCCACTAATTGCAGTTGCAATTTGAAGGGGAATGCCCTTCACTTATTATTTAATTGGAATAGTAAATGAAAAAGTGTTATTCCCACATTCTGAACGAACTTCTATCCGTCCGCCATGGTTTTCAATTATTTCTTTCGCAATAGCCAGCCCTAAACCGGTACCACCCGTTTCTCGATTACGAGATTTCTCCACACGATAAAAGCGGTTGAACAATTGATCTTGTTGTTCTTTTTCAATTTGATCACCAGGATTTTCTACAATAAACTGATAATAATTATCACGTTTTATCCCCCGAATAATAATCGGTCCATTACCTTTATAGTACCGTATCGCATTATCGATTAAATTATTTAATACTTGTCGTATTCCTTCCTTATGAATGAATACTACCGCTTCTTCTACATTTATCGTTACGTTAAGATCTTTTTCTGCTAATTTCCAGGTGAACATTTGAACACTTTCCTCAATAACAGATTTTATTTGCACCTCTTTTTTTAGCATGATTTTTTCGTTTCCTACCCCATTCCACACCGTAAGAGAATCCATTTGTTCCATAAGAATTGATAATTGTACTGCTTGCCCATGTAAAGATTCAAATAATTGCGGGTTTGCTTCAATATCACCAGATTTAAGGGCATGAAGATAACCTGTTAAATTAGCGATTGGCGTTCTAAGTTCATGAGAAATATCAGCAACTAATTTTTTTCGATATTGTTCATTTTCTTGAAGTTGTTGGATTAGTTCATTATATTGCTTAGTTAACTGACCGATTTCGTCTTTAGAGGAAACGGGGAGCCGTTCTGGATAAGAGCCTTGATTTAAAATCTTTGTAGATTCAATTAAATTATTTACAGGATCAATTAGTTTTTTTGTCAAATAAAAGTGGATAATGCTACTAGTAAACACAGCAATGATCGCAAAAAGAAATACATACTGAAATAAAGTTGTATTGAATTGCTGTTGCCGAGTTACTGAAAAGTTACCAATTCCGTCAACTAAAAAACAAGCAGTATGGTAAATTGCTAATCCAGAAAGTACAATTGTCCCAGCTACAACAATGATATTTACACTTGTTAGCCGCCATAAAAATCCTTTTGGAATAATAGCTTGTAAAATTTTACTAATTGACAAACTTATACCCCATTCCTCTTATCGTTCGTATTCGTCTCGGTTTAGAAGGCACTGCCTCAATTTTTTCTCGCAACTTTTTAATATGGGCATCAATCGTACGATCTAAAATATCTTGTTCATCATAAGCATACAGTTCATTTACTAATCGTTCTCTTGTAAAAACTGTATTTGGATGGGACATTAACAAATATAATAATTCAAATTCATGTTTCGTTAAATGAATCGATTTATCGTAAAGGAGTACTTCCCGCTTACGTGGCATAATACATAATCCGTCGTACGTTATTTTTTGACACATCATCCCTGTACGCCTCAGCATTGCCTCTACATGTGCGACAAGTTCATCAGGATTAAACGGCTTGGTAATATAATTATCTGCTCCAATCTGAAGTCCATTTATTTTATCACCAATTTGTGATTTTGCAGATAACATAATAATTGATACATCATTATTATTCATGTCTTTTCGTACCCATTTACAAAACACTTCACCGCTAATTTTGGGTAACATTAAATCTAAAACAATTAAACAAGGATGATGCTTCAAAAAGAGTTCTTTTGCACGTTCACCATCCTCCGCTTCTAAAACGTCATAACCATTTTTATTCAAGTAAATTGTGATTAAATTGCGGATCATGACATCATCTTCAACGACCAAAATTGGTTCTTTCATTATAAACACCTCATGGATTAATCCATTTTTTCAAATTCTTGAACCATCAGTTCATAATTAAGTGGACCAACAGCAATATTATGAATTTTTCCTTCTGAATTAATTAAATAAGAAGTTGGCAAGGATTGAGCTCTATAAATATTACCTACTGTTGTATTTTTGTCCTCCAAAACTGTAAAAGAAATTCCATATTCTTCAAGAAATTTGACCACATTTCTTGGGCTATTTTCTGTTTCAGTTAAATTAACAGCTAAAATAACCCCTTCGTCATGTTCTTCATGAAACTTTTGCATATCTGGCATTTCAGCACGACATGGAGGACACCAAGTTGCCCAAAAATTCAACATTACTTTTTCCCCACGAAAATCAGACAATTTAACTGTTTCCCCGTCAATTGTTTCTAACTCAAAATCTGGGGCAAGATTGCCTTTTTCAAGTCCCACATCTGGATCCAGTTCTTGTGTTGTCTCTTTATTTATTGCAAAATCATAAACTGCCCACCCTAATAAACCTACTACCACCACGATTATAATCCATTTTTTCATTTGTATTCCTCCAATTTAACCAAGTCTTGAAAACCAAGTTCCATCTACTAAATCAAGCAAAAACTCTGTAATACGTGGCATCAGACCAGTAAATAACACAATTCCCATTACAATCATAATGACTCCGCCAACTCTCATAATACCTTGGCTCTTTTGAACAATCCATTTTGTTCGACCAAGAAAAAAACTTAACAATAAAAAAGGAAGTGCAAATCCAATCACATACAAGATTGTATAAAAAATGCCTTGTCCAGGATTGCTAGCCGCTAGTAGCAAGATTGATCCAAAAATTGGTCCAATACATGGGGTCCAACCCGCTGCAAATCCTGTACCTACGAAAAATGTACCAAGATAACTGACATTTGTTTTTTTGTATTGCATTCGTTTTTCTTTCATTAAAAAATTGATATTGATCCAACCGGCTACAAACAGCCCCATCACAATAATAAATATTCCAGCTATTCGTTGGATGAATAGACCTGAATCACCTGATAACAAATGTTGAATCCATTGCCCCAAAAAGGAAGCTCCTACACCTAAACTAATAAAAACGAGCGAAACACCGGCTAAAAAAAATAGAGAATGGGTTAATAAAGCACTTCGCATTCTCCTATCTTGAGCTCCTTGTAATTCTTTTACACTAATTCCAGTAATATATGACAAGTATGCCGGAAATATCGGCAATACACAAGGAGATAAAAAAGACAATGCACCTGCTCCTAGGGCTAACAACATACCGACTATTAAAAGTGTATCTGTTTCAATACCGCCCATTAAGACACCTTCCTTCTATTACTATACACAATGATAATAAAAACTAGAATCAATAAACTTATAAAATAAAATGGAGAAATCATGTAGCCAAAAAAAGTCACCGTATCTTTTAGCAAGGTCAATATAAATAAAATGATCAATGAAGCTGTAGCAAAAATAACATTCACTAGAGTGTTCGCCCATTTACCATACACGAAAACATAGCCTATTAATAGGAGCATCCAAAGAAATAATATCGGCAATAAATTGTCATGTTTATAAATGACAAGCTGAGTAAATTCAAATATAAAGGATGTCGCAATGAATACTGGTACAAACGTGTTAAACAAGTGGCGAGCATCTAGTCCTTTTTTTGTTGTTAGATAATAAATATTGACCATGATTAATACAGATGCAATATAAAAAGCTCTAGAATCACTTGGATATGCTAAAACCGCTAAAGGATCTTGCACGAATAAGTTCATATGTATGACTACTTTTCCGATCCAAATATAAAGGATAAAATTAATTAATAGCGATAATATATTTTCTGCATGCTTCTTTTTCCTTTCCTTATCTTCATTTGTTATTAAAAGATAAAATAGGATGCCTAATATAAAGCTAATAACTAATATCCCTATCGACATCATCATTGTAGTTGATGGCATTCCTGTTCCTCCAAATTAAGCTCTTCCTACATTATAAAGTACTAATATGAAAATTTGATGAAAATGAACTCATGACACAATATTGTCATATAAAACCTAGGTTCCCGGAATTTATAACGAGGTCAATTTGAAAATGCTGTAATATCAAGGTCTTGACTTAAATTTGTTCATAATCCATCGTTACATTATAGAAATTTGTGACGATGAAACTTTCCGGTATTTACGTGGGGTTTCGAAGTTTCTCATTCCGCAATCCGGGAATTCTGGATAAAAACTAGATGTATAGAGGGAAAGTTCTTTAAAAAGCATAAAAATACCCCAGCAAATCTATTATTCACTAGGGAACTTCAGTTATATTATTCAGAAATAAAATCATGATACTCGGGGGTTTTTTCCATCTTACTTTGGACATAAGAACAGACAGGGACAATTTTTTTATTTTCCTCCCGAGCATAGTCTATAAGCACTTCCAATAACTTACCTGCCATTCCTTGCCCACGAAGTTCATCCGATACATACGTATGATCCGCTATAATTGTATGATCATCTTTTGTTTTAAATGTAATCTCTGCCAGTGGTTTCTGCTCATTTTCACCAACGTAAAATTTATGATCACCTTTTTTTATTGTTGCCATTCTATCCCCTCCTATTTTTTCATCGTACCACAAAAGATTATCACTTGAAAAAGAATTTGATTATAGATTCTTAATTATCAGTCATTAACCAATCTTAGTTCCATTTTCGACCGTATCATCGGGAGATAATAAAATAACATCTCCTTCGCTTGGCATTCCACCTAGAACCAATACTTCCGATTTATATCCGGCAATCCGCATCGGTGGAAAATTCACTACCGCCACAACTTGACGTCCAATTAATTGCTCGGGTTCATATCGCTTCGTTAATTGTGCAGAAGATTGTTTGACTCCTAACTCACCAAAGTCAATTTCAAGCTTGATTGCCGGCTTCCTCGCTTCTGGAAAATCTTCTGCTTTTATAACTGTGCCAATTCGCATATCTACTTTTTGAAAATCACTAAACTCTATCATTTTATTACCTCCACATTTATACTGAAATATACGTTAATGCTTTTCTAAATGAACTTAATACTTCCACTTCTCCATCATCATTGACGTATATGTTATCTTCAATACGTACACCTCCAACTGTTGGTATATAAATTCCCGGTTCTATTGTAAACAAGAGCCCGGCTTCAATCTTATCTTCATTTTCTTTATGTACGGATGGTGATTCATGCACTTCCAGTCCGAGTCCATGACCAATTCGATGCGTGAAATACGCTCCATAATGTTTTCGAGTTATGTAATTTCTCGCCGCTAGGTCAATTACTTTTAGAGGCTCCCCAGCTTTAACCGACTTAATTGCTAATTCATTCGCTCGACAAACTGTATTATATATGTCTATTTGCTCTTGTGACCCTTCACCCACGATAAAAGTTCTTGTTAGATCAGAATGATAGCCATTTACCGTTACTCCAAAGTCAAAAAGTAAAAAATCTCCCCGTTGAATCTTGCGGTTTCCAGAAACTCCATGGGGAAAGGCTGAATTTTCGCCACTTAACACAATTGTTTCGAATGCGATTCCATCAGGTCCAAGTAACATTAATTGGTATTCTAATTCTGCTTTAATTTGTAATTCAGTCATGCCTTCCTGGATTTTTTCTAACGTATTCACTAAACCTTTTTCGGTAATGTGAACCGCCTTTTTGACATTTTCAATTTCCTCTTGAGACTTTTTCAATCGCTCCGAGTTAATAAACGACTCAAGATTTTTAAATTGAGCATCTGGATAATGTATAGCAAACTGCTCATATTGAGCGACAGTCACATAATTTTTTTCAAAAGCAAAGGATGTAATAGATTGTCCAATTGTTTGTACAAATTTTTCGTAACCATTTTCGGTATCTGTAACTGATATGAGTTCATCCACTTTTGCTAATTCCTTTGCCGCATCTTCATCAAGCGCCGGAAGAAATAAGATTGTTTTTTCCGTTTTTGCATTCACAAAAAGAACAAAAAATCGCTCATGTGGATCTGAATGAAAACCTGTATAATAATAAATATTAATCGGTGATAAAATTAGTGCACTATCCACTTTTAAATCGTTGCGGATATAATTTATTAATCTTTTCTGTCTCGTTTTATACATAATAACATCCCCTCTTTTTCTTTGTTATTAGATTACTAAATCTAAATTACAAGATGTACACTGGGTACATTTTTTCAATTCGCTGTTATTTACCCGTTAAATCGGGAATTCATTCATGATGGGTACATAACTATTCTTTATGTGACCTTTAATACGGAAATCTATTCATGACGGGCACATATCAGTGTACTGTCCTGTTTTAGAAAACGTTCTCATAATTTATTACACCATGAACCATTATTGCTACTAATTATTTTTCTCCCGTTCTTTCTCCAATTGCTCTTCAAAGATTTTTTTCGCTTCTTCTTCCGATTTACTGTCAATGAAATAGGCAATTGCTGCTTCACATAACGCGTATGTTCCTGCGCTTGCAATGGAAGCAGAGATAATACTGCCTGCACCGGGAAACACTTTCACCAAATGTCTTGAAATTTCTCTCAAAGCGACTCCTACTCCAACGTTTACCCCCATAGCGCCGACAAATTGGATAATCGTTTTTCGATTTAGTTTTTTTCCACTAATCATTGCAATTGTTCCGATCATCGATAATTGAAGACCGGTAATAATAGGCATATCTGCAATTGGAACAGGTGTTGCTCCGACCAATCCGGTAACTGTCATCACACTTTTACCAATATTACGAGCTAGTTTTTTTTGAACTGATTTTACTTTTGATATTTTAGCTAAAATTACTTGTGCTTCTCTTGGAAGTTCTGTAATTAAATAATCGAGTAACACATCAATATTCCAGCGACGATCATAGATGATCTTTCCATTTTCATATTCCACATAAGCGCTGATCGGGATAACAATAACTGGTGTTGCAATTATTTCTTTAATTTTTTCCCCGAGTAAGTCTACCGTGGCTGAAATATTTTCCTGTTTTTTTGGATGTTTAAAAGGAGGTTCACTGTCTGAAACAGGTGCTAATTCATCTACTTGAGTAACGATCCCAACGATAGGAACTTCATATGTATGCATCTCATAAATATCACGTTTTAATTGTAAGAGCTGATGTAAATCTTCGTCAATTCGAGACCCTACTTCTTTTCCTTTGCACAAAAATAAAATAACATCTGGACACTTATTTTTAATTGATTGTTTTACTTCTTCAATAGGGGTTTCCGATCTAGAAGCTTCTTCAGGCCTATGAGATTCTCCTAGACCCCGGGTATCTAATATATCAATTCCGCCTAGTTTATTTTCAAATAAATACCATTTACCACTGCCCGTTTGAGATTTATAGTCACCAACTTCCGCTTTTTCCTCTCCAAAAATGGCATTGATTAAACTCGATTTTCCGGCTCCTCTTCTTCCAACGATTGCAATACGAGCTGGTCTTGCACCTACAACGAAGGACTGCAATCCAATAATCTCCTCCTTGATTTGTGCTTTATTTTTAGATGACACTTTAGAGCGATCTACATTATTTAATATAAATCGAAATAATTCTTCCATTTGTTGATATATATTATTTTTATTATCCTTCATTGATGTTCAATCCTTTTTAACCAGTTTTTTACTATCTAAACTATCTATTCTACCATTCGGATTTCATAACAGTTTAATATTTGTGCCGGATAACTTTCAGCAAGCATTCCATCATACATAATTTCAACTTGCATTCCTTCTTCAAAGTCATTCATAGAAATTGTATTTCCCTCTTTGTCCATTAAACTCGCTTCTATAGTAGATACTGAAATCTGGTCTGCAGAGCTGAGTTCCGCTTCTCCATCATTTGGAGTTACCATTAAATATTTTTCATGAACTTCGAGTATTTGAGCTTCAAAAGTTGACTCATCTAAATCATTATCCTGATTATTGACTTGAGATTGAGTGCAGGCTGCTAATAAAAACACAATTCCTAATGAACTTAAAACTATTTTAAGCTTCAAATTAAATCCCTCATTTACTCTTTTACATATATTGTATCTGATTTGAACATTTTTCCAACCTATTTAAGGACATTCACACAATTTTTGAATAGAATATACAAAAAACTTATTGAAGGATTGATAACATGAATACTGTTGCATTTCCTATTTTGCTAGGCACAAAACGTTTTCAACAACAAGAAAAGAAAATTTATTATCCATTCGTTTATGGATTGCAAAATCAATTAGTAGAACAGAAAATAAATCAGGAAATATTAACTATTGTAAATATGCTTATTGAGGAACAATACAGAACACAAAATACTACTGAGTTTGTTGAAATGCTTGGGACTTATGAGATAAAAACAAACGAGAGAAATATTCTTAGCATTAATTTTTCAAATTATGCCATTTTCTATCAAGCTGCACACGGCTTAACGCTTATGAAATCTCTAACGATTGATGTTGAGACAGGGGAAGTATTTCAGCTTGCAGATTTATTTATAGCCGGTAGTGATTATGTTGAAGTTTTATCGATTAAAGTAAAAGAACAAATTCATGAGCGAAATATTACTTTGTTAGAGCCTTTTACTCAGATTAGCCCTAATCAAGACTTCTATATTGCCGACAAATCACTTGTTCTCTATTTTCAACTATATGAACTAACAGCTTACGTGTACGGTTTTCCAATGTTCCCAATCTCGGTTTATGAGCTTAAAAACATTATTAGAGAAAATGGTCCATTAGGAAGAATGGCAACAAACAGTTAATAAATATATCATCCGCATAAAGAGTTTTACGTAATCCCTTTCAGACTAAGTGACTGTTACTAGTTAACCAGTTCCATTTAAAGAGCTGCCCAACAATCTGGGCAGCTTTCTTTACTAGTGCAAATGTTTTCCATAATCCGGTTTTGCTATATCATCGAAGTTCTGAACCAATTTCTCCAAGTTCTTCGTTAACTCTTCCTCGGTCATCGGCAATCCATGCCCTGTAACGGCTACTGAAGGGTGAAATTGGGCTAATTTTTCAACCGATTCCTTTGCCGCTTTCCAATCTGTTGTCAAATATCTAGGAGGGCCACTAATTTCCTTCTCTTGGGTCATGACTCGATATAAGTACTCTTGCTTCACTGTAACAAATGTGTCTGCTGCTATTAATGCTCGGTCTTTTTCTCTAAAAAGTGCGACTTGACCTGGTGAATGTCCCGGTGTATGAATCCATTTAAATTCCGGTAATTCAGGAACAGTACCATCTGCGGGCAAAACATTTACATTATCTCCTAAATTAATTGGATCGTTTGGAAATATCGGAGACATTTTCGAAACTAATCCTCCTTCTACTGTGGCATCAGGTTCAGGATACTGTTTCTGTCCCGTTAAATAAGGAATTTCCAGTTCATGGGCATAGACGGGTACATTCCATCGTTCAACTAATTCAATTAAAGCACCTACATGGTCAAAGTGTCCATGCGTTAAAATGATTGCTTTCGGTTGACTATCCACACCAAATCGATCCTCAATCGCCCTTTGAATCATGCTTACAGATTTCGGCATTCCTGCATCAATCAAGACAAAATGCTCGTCTTTTTTTGGATCACCAACCATCACAATATTCACGATCTGCACTGTAAATTGGTATAAATCTGGCAGAACTTCAATTCCTGTTCCACTTGCTATAGAAGTGGCAGGTATATATTTATAATCTTCACCATAGTTCATATTCTTGTCCATCTGGAAAACTCCCTTCATCAATTGGTTATTATTCTTTCACGAATTGGAAGAATTATGACTAAATGAACGGAGTATATATTTGTTTAACAAAAGGAATATTAGGCACTGATCCACTTTCATATAGTTGATATTGATTTTTTCCCTTTTCTTTTAATTCATATAGCGATATCAGCTATTTTAAATAAAGAATCCTGGCTGTCGTCTGCTTGTGATAAAGCGATTCCAACACTAATAGAGACCGATAATGTACTTATTTCTTTTTCGATTGTTAATGTTTCTTGTAATGAATTAATAACTTTTTGAGCAACTCTATTTGCTTCATCATTTGTTGAGTCTGGTAAATATTTATAATGTAATACGCTGCTATTTCTAGGAACTTCTTTCAACTTTTATCTGCTGCTCCTTTCTTATTCCGAAAGTTTTATATTGAATATTTAATGTTTGATCCGAAGCCAAGTTTTCTTTATGGTGATCATCTATTTGAAAGACAAGTCGAATAGAAAAATCATTAACTTCATAATCGGAAGCTTGGAGATAATTTCTTTTTACTACATCTTCCGTCATAATATTGTTATTTTCAGACATTTTTTTAATGAAGGTGCTCTCATTTAGTTACTCGAGCTTGATATCCCCTGATTCATTTATTATTTGGAATCGACTCAATTTGGGGCTTACCGAAACCTTTCCATTGTATAGCATATTCCAAATCTAATCCTTTTTCAGAAGGAGTGGAAATTGGAGAATGTTGTTCAAAACAATCAAATTTCAAATAACAATAGATGTCTGGTCCCTAAATTCCTTAAAAACTGGTACTTTTCTTTCCGTTTATTATAATACATACTAAAATAGAGTACATTTAAATAGTGGAATTTTTATCATTTTACATAAAGGGGTATAAATCATGTCTAACACATTTACAGTTAATAATCCTGCAACTGGAGAAACTTTAGCAACAATTACACGAAACAGTGAAGAAGAGATTAATAAGGCGCTTCAAACAGGTCATGAAGCATTTCAATCTTGGAAAAAGACAAATGCCCATGAACGTAGTCGACTACTAGAAAAATGGTCTCAATTAATTCAAAAAAATAAATTAGAAATTGCAACGGTTATGACAAAAGAAAACGGAAAACCACTTGCAGAATCGATTGGCGAAGTTGACTATGCAACGAGCTATATTGACTGGTATGCTGAAGAAGCAAAACGGCTATACGGTCGTACAGTTCCCGCTCATGTTGATGGAAAGCGCCTTCTAGTAAGCAAACATCCAATTGGACTAGTCGCAGCTATTACACCATGGAATTTTCCGGCAGCGATGATGACACGTAAAGCAGCCCCTGCACTTGCTGCAGGATGTACCTTTATTGTAAAACCTGCCGAAGAAACACCGTTAACAACAATTCGACTTACTGAATTAGCACATGAAGCAGGCATCCCTACAGACGTGATACAATGTGTAAATGGAAAAGGCCGTATCGTTGGGAAAGTGTTTACAGATAGTCCATTAGTAAAAAAATTAACATTTACCGGTTCTACTCCCGTTGGAAAGGCTCTAATTAAAGCAAGTGCCGACACGGTGAAAAGTGTTACGATGGAACTTGGTGGTCATGCACCAGTTATCGTTGCAAAAGACGCTGATATAGATAAAGCAGTTGAACAAACGATTATAACGAAATTCCGTAACGCTGGACAAACTTGTGTCTGTGCCAATAGAATTATTGTTCACGAATCCATTGTTGATGAATTTTCTACTAAACTTGCTGAAAAGACAAAACAACTTGTCGTTGGTAATGGCTTAGACGAAAATACCGATGTCGGTCCAGTAATTAACGAAGGCAGTTATGAAAAAATAGTTCATCAAATCGAAGACGCCGTAACCAAAGGTGCACAGGTATTGGCTGGTGCAGAGTATGATGTTGACGAGAATAAAAAATGCTTCTTCGTTTATCCAACGATTCTTACAGACGTAACAGACAAAATGGAAATTATGCACGAAGAAACGTTTGGTCCTGTTGCTCCAATCACTACGTTTAGTGAACTTGATGAAGCAATAAAGATTGCCAACAATACTCCATATGGGCTTGCAGCTTACTTCTTTACAAACGATTACAGAATTGGAAACTATTTATTTGATAACCTTGATTATGGAATCATCGGCTGGAATGATGGTGCACCTTCAGCAGCCCACATCCCATTTGGTGGAATGAAAGAAAGTGGACTAGGTCGTGAAGGTGGTACGGAAGGAATTGAACCATATCTAGAAACAAAATATTTATCAATCGGCAATTTGATTGACTAATATGGTAAAGAATCCCGAAACTTGCTTTCGGGGTTCTTTTTGCATTCAATCTATCCAAAAAATCTGCGAACGCTGAATATATTGTAATATCGCTGAATTATATTAAGTTGCGATGAATTTAACGCGTTATCGCTGATATATTTGTAGTTCCGCTGAATCCCTTCGAAAATTCGCTGAAATTGTCCTGAAAAATAAAGTCCTCTAATCAAACTACGACTAGAGGACTTTATTGCTGTATTACTTTCCAAACTGTGGAATTGGGTTTTCTCCAATTGCAACATGGATGATTCTTTTCTCTGTGTAGAAATCAAATCCATAATGTCCACCTTCACGTCCAATACCAGATGATTTTGATCCTCCAAATGGTGTACGTAAATCACGAACATTTTGTGCATTTACCCAAAGCATTCCAGCTTCAATTTGATGTGCAACACGGTGACCGCGCTTCATATCATTTGTCCATACATATCCTGCAAGACCATAATCAATATCATTCGCTAGCTTAATCGCTTCCGCTTCATCTTTGAACGTCATTACGGTTAATACCGGCCCAAAGATTTCTTCCTGTGCTACACGCATACTGTTTTCTACATTAATAATCATCGTTGGTGCAACAAAATTCCCACGTTTAAACTCGTCAGGTATTTCCCGGGTAATTACTTCCGCACCTTCATCTTTTGCAATCTGTAAATAACTTACTACCTTATTATAATGCTCTGTATGAATGAGTGGGCCTACTTCCGTTGTTTTGTCTAATGGATCTCCAATTTTAACGTTTTGAACACGTTTTTTTAATGCTTCAATAAATCTGTCTTTAATTCCTTCCTGTAAGAAAAGACGAGAGTTTGCTGTACATCTTTCACCATTAAAAGAGAAAATTCCCCATATGCAGGCATCTAATGCTCTGTCAAAGTTTGCATCATCAAATACGATAATTGGCGATTTACCACCAAGCTCCATGGATGTCTCCTTTAATGTATCGGCTGCGTTTTTAATAATTGTGGAACCTGTCGTTGTCTCTCCAGTAAAGGAGATAAGTTGTACATCAGGATGTTTTACTAAAGCATCGCCTGCTGTTTCACCGTAACCGTGAACTACGTTAAATACTCCCTTTGGAAGATCAGCTTTATCAATAACTTGTGCAAGCAAGTTTGCAGATAAAGGAGAGAACTCAGCCGGTTTTAAAACAACAGTATTTCCGGTGGCTAGTGCTGGAGCAACTTTCCACGTTTCGAGCATAAACGGAGCGTTCCAAGGTGTAATTAGTCCCGCAACTCCTGCAGGAACATTAATCGTATAGTTGATAAACTGATCATCAACTTGATACGCATCGCCTACAAGACGGCTTTCTACCATTCTTGCATAAAAGCGGAAATTCTCAGAAGCTCTACTAACCATATTACGGGTCTGTTTGATAGGTAAACCTGTATCTAATGATTCTAAGTAAGCGATATTTTCCACTTCTTCATCAATTAAATCTGCAATTTTATAAATATAAGCCATTCTCTCTTTTAATTTCATCGTTCTCCAAGGACCATTGTCGAATGCTTCTCTTGCTGCTGCAACTGCTTTGTCAATGTCTTCTTTTCTTCCTTCTTGAACGACATTAATTTTTTCATTAGTAAAAGGGTTGAAATTTTCGAATGTTTCACCTGCTTCACTTTGAACAAATTCGCCATTAATATAAAGCGATATATCAGGTTGTGTAATATGTTGTAAAGTAGTAGCCATTTTTGCTCACCTATCCTTTATTCTAAAGTTATTTCGCATTTTATTAAACTGATTGTTTATCAAGAATATCCATATTTACTAATGTTTCACGTACTTCCTCTTGTAACTCTTCAGATGGCAATCCGAGCGGTAAACGAAGTTTTGGAGTAATTTTCCCCATCATACCAAGTGCAGCTTTAGCAACCGTCGGATTCGTATCTTTAAATAGAACATCATTTAAAGGCATTAATTCAAAGTGGAGATCTTGTGCTTTAGCCACATTCCCCGCATCCCACGCATTATATAGTTCAGCCACTTTTTTCGGTTCAACGTTTGCAGTTGCACTGATAAAACCTGCTCCACCGATTGCAAGCATTGGGTAGCATAACAACTCAATTCCTGAATATAATAGAAAATCACGGCCACAATTTAATAACACTCTGTTTACATGTTCGAAGTCTTTATTCGATTCCTTAGCACCAATGATATTCGGGCAATCTTTAACAAGACGTGCCATTGTTTCTACTTCCATATTTACAGCAGTACGACCAGGAATATTGTAGATGATAATTGGAATTTCAACCGAATCAGCAACTGTTTTAAAATGTTGATATAACGCTTCTTGGTTCGGTTTATTGTAGTAAGGAACAATAACCATTGCTGCATCTACACCGATTTCCTCTGCATACTTTGTCAACTCCATCGTCTCATCATGGTTCGTTGATCCAGTTCCAGGTGCAAAAAATACTCGACCATCAATCGCTTCTTTTGCAAGAGCCATTACTCTTTTTCGTTCAGCGACAGTTAAAGAACTTGGTTCCCCACTCGTTCCTGTAACAGAAATACCGTGGCTTCCACTTTCAATCTGCCAATCTACTAAATTTTTAAATGTTTCTTCATCGATAGATCCATCTTCTTTGAATGGTGTGATTACCGGACAGATAGAACCTCTTAATTTCTTTTTTTCTTCATCATAAATACTCATACATATCTTCTCCTATTCTATTTATATTCTCTATAAAACTTCCTTAAACAATTTGTTATATAAATAATATACTAAATAATATATGATTTCAACTATATTTATCTATTTTTTATTTTTCAGACTTGAAATAATTTCATAATCCAATATTTAACTTTAAAATCCGATGCCATTAGTTTAGATATTCGTTTACACTCTAGGTGGTGCTTTCCACATGCGACCGTATAAGCTTCGTTCGACTAAAGCTTCCTAGTATCGGCGGGGCGCGGTTTTTATCGGCGGAGCAAATGATTTATCGACTGAGGACGTAATAGAACGGCGATAACTGTTTTATCGACGAATTAACTTATAAAGTCGACTCACTTACATAAAATAAACAGTCTACAAAAGTAAACTGTTTATTCCTATAAACCATGTCAATTATTTCATTAAGTCGGGTAAAAATGTAACGATTTCTGGAAAAATCACTATCAATGCTAAACACAAAATGATCGTGAGTAGCATTGGAATAACTCCTTTGAAAATACGCTGAATCGGCATATCTTTTACCACACCACTTATAATATAGACACTTAACCCAAGTGGTGGAGTGAGAAGACCCATATTCATTACAAAAATCATCACTACTCCGAACCAAATACCGTCAAATCCTAACATTGTAATTAATGGATAGACAACTGGGAGTGTAAGTACGTAAATAGCAATTCCTTCTAAAAACATCCCTAAGATAAAATACACGATTAAAATAAATACCATAATTACCATCGCAGGCAATGCTAGATCAGAAACATACTTTGTGATTGCAACTGGTATTCGGCTAAGTGCCAGAAATTTACTAAAAATATCAGCACCAATTAATATGAAAAAGATCATTGCTGTTAATCTTGTTGTTTCGCTTAATGAAGCTTTAAAGTCAGTCCAACTTAATCTTCTCGTAATAATCGCTAAGAGAAATGCTCCAAATGCACCAACGCCACCTGCCTCAGTTGGAGTAAAATACCCAAAATATATACCTCCAACACTTAGAGCGAACAAAAATACAAATGGCCAAACACTATTCAAAGAGAGCACTTTTTCTTTGAATGGTTTCTTTTCTGTGACTGGTGCGAGTGCCGGATTTCTTAAGACCATTATATAAATAACGATCATAAATAATGCCATCTGTAATAAACCGGGAACAAGACCAGCGATGAGTAATTTTCCAATCGGCTCCATCGTTAATATACCGTATAGTACAAGGATCACACTTGGCGGAATTAAAATACCGAGTGTACCACCTGCAGCTACACAGGATGTAGATAATTCATCGTCATAACGATATTTTTTCATCTCCGGTAAAGCAATTCTTGCCATAGTAGCAGTTGTCGCATTAACAGATCCTGAAATAGCAGAGAACATTGCACTTGTGCCTATTGTTGTAATAGCGAGACCACCTTTAACATGTCCAATCCAAGCGTCTACAGCTCGATATAAATCATGCCCAAAACCGCTATAAGATAAGAACATTCCCATTAAAATAAATAATGGAATAACACTTAACGAATAAGAACTTGCAGTTGAAAATGGTGTTGTTCCCAATTGAACAAATGCTGAGTCCCATCCCCTAATTAATGCGACACCACATGTTCCTACAATGATTAAAGAAATGCTGACTGGAACTCGAATTAGGAATAATACTAATAATGCGACAATTCCTATTATACCTATAAATTCTGGACTCATTTCTTGTTCACCGCCAATCCAAAATAGTGGATCGCTTTAAATATTGCTGTAAGAGCAAATATTATAAGCGTAAATGTAATAATAAAAAGAAATGGGTGAACAGAAATAGCCAAATCAGTTGTCGTTGATTTTCTTTCCATCATACGAAGTCCATTATCAAATAAATGTTTAGACATGATGAATAAAATTACCGCTATTACTATTTCTACAACTCCGAGTAACATATTTTTTGCCTTAGCTGAAAATTTATCAACAATAAAATCAATTGTTATATGTTCTCCCTTACGATGTGTTATTGCTAAAGCAAAAAACACAAGTAAGGCTGCACCGAGTTCTGTCAGTTCGTAAGTTCCTTTTAAAGGTTTGTTCAATAAATTTCGTCCAAGTACATCAAACGTAATAATTGTCATAATGAAAACTAGAAACAGGTTCGAAATAAACTGTTGTATGTCAACTATTTTGTCCAAAATTTTTTCTGACTTCTCTATCCATTTAGCCATGGTGCTTTCACCCCTAGTTTACTTCCCGGTTAGTTCAACTGCACGATCATACAATTCCTGTCCAGGTAATCCTTTTTCTTCAACATTATCAATCCAATTTTCAATTGTTGGATTAATATATTCACTCCATTCCGCTAATTCATCATCACTTAATTCATAGATTTCTACGCCTTTTTCTTTTGCCTGCTCAATAGCTTCTTGTCCGAACTGATCGAATACTTCACCTGTTTTTTCTATCATTTTATCTCCAGTTAATTCTTGAATCGTTTCCTGATCTTCAGGGCTAAAGCTATTAAACACATCTTCATTCATGACAACGAACATCGTAGTAGAATAGAAGTTTCCAACTGTTGCGTATTTAATCACTTCATCTAATCCCCATGTTTTTACTGCTTCCCATGGTGCAATCGTTCCGTCAACAACCCCACGTTCCAATGCTTCAAAATTCTCATTCATTGGCATAGAAACTGGTGTTGCTCCAAGTGCTTCTAACCACTCACTTGTTTCTGGTGAAGGGGAACGGATTCTCATTCCTTTTAGATCATCAATACTTTTAACAGGCTTGTCCACTGTATATAATTGAGCCGGATCGGTTGTATAAAGCCATAATGGTACAGTACCTGCATACTCATCATTAAACTCCTCAAATTCGTTATACAATTCCCATAATGTTTTAGATCCTTCCACTGAAGATTCTGACATAAATGGCAATTCCATCACAGAAGTCATCGGGAACTGATTTGGTGTGTAACCGTGTACACTTAAACCAAAATCAATAGACCCAGTCGCAGCTGCATCAAAATGTTCATCTGGAGCCGCTAGTGATGCACCTGGATAAGATGTAATTTGAATTCTTCCATCCGTCGCGTCATCTAATTCTGCTGCAAATTGTTGAACCTCTTCTTCCATGAAATGTGTTGGTGGGAAAAAATGTGAAAAATCTAATTCATATTCTTCTCCACTTGAACTTTCTTTATCATTATTAGCATCTGCCGTGTCATCACTTCCTCCACATGCTGCTAAAAATAAAATCCCCAAAATAGCTAGCAACGAAAGGGAAATTTTCATTTTTTCTTTTAAGTTGGTACGCATTTACTTCACTCCTCGTTGATTTGTAGTAATTTTTCATATTAAAGCGCTTTCGAAAAATAACCTAAAAGTATCCCTCCAATTGTCCCCCTTTTTTACTTTTCTTAATGTCAATCATATATCATTAGATATATGTTATCAAGTAATTTTGACAAAAAATTTGCACTTTTTTACATGCCAATTGTACTAGTCATAATTTTCCCATTATCTATTCACAGAAAGTTATTTGCAATAATATATCAATTCTTATATATTTAATATATGATTAATAATAAAAAGTTGAACAAAAGACAATATGCATACCAAGTTATCCGATCTAGAATTCTTGATGGAACATATGTGCCAGGACAACGAATAATAATCGATCAAATTGCGAAGGAGGTTAATTCCAGTCATATACCTGTTCGTGAAGCCATTCATCAATTAGAGTCAGAACAATTAATTGATTACGAACCTAATATTGGAGCCATAGTTAAAGGAATTAACGATTCACTATATATGGAAACTTTACAAGTGTTAGCTTTACTAGAAGGTTATGCAACTGCATTAAGTGCACCCCATATAGATACATCAGGAATTCAAAAATTAAAAGAAATTAATTTACGTATGAGTGAATACTTGAAAAGTTATGAATTAGACAAAATCGCTGATGTTAACAGAGAATTTCATTACTTTATTTACTCTTTTTGTCCGAATGAATTACTTCTTGTTAAGATCAAAGAAATGTGGGAACGTCTCGATGTAGTTCGAAATTCAGGGTTTAGATTTTTCCCTAAACGAACTCCTCATTCAATTGATGAACACA
The DNA here is from genome assembly GCF_037072025.1 of Pseudogracilibacillus sp. SO30301A. Classification (NCBI taxonomy): domain Bacteria; kingdom Bacillati; phylum Bacillota; class Bacilli; order Caryophanales; family Bacillaceae; genus Pseudogracilibacillus; species Pseudogracilibacillus sp. SO30301A. The sequence continues at coordinate 40,235 of NZ_JAXHDD010000010.1, forward strand.
ATAAAATCATTGAGCTTATTGAAAAGAATGTGGATGCTGAAGAAATTGAAACATTTACAAGAAAACATAAGCTTAATACATTAGAAGCATTTAAACATCGAAATGCATAATAAGGTATCTTTTATGGCTGTCGAGAAAGCCTCGACAGCTATTTTAATTCCTATCACTTCTTAGCCCCCTACCAGTGAGTTAAAGGATATGGATGAACAGCGTGAGCTCTTCTTCGTCTTTTCCACTGAGATCAATGGTGTGGGAGAACGCCGCAGGGCTCTTTGCATATTTACAGGCGCCCGCGGGACTTGTTAAATAAAGAGCATATTATACAAACGCTAGTAGTTAGAAAAGATTAATGTTTCAGCATCATCTAGGGTGTTATTTATACCGCAAATGGATATTGTTTTGTTTATAGGTCGGCCTAGTAAATTCATGAACTTCCAACGACAATGCCAAGTAGCGATTCTCAAAAATCTCCGCAAAATGATCTTTCACTGTTTTAAAAAGATCATCGCATACTCTCTTAATCTCTCCATCGGTTCGTCCGCTACCAAGTTTTAAAATGACGTGGACAAAAGCATCATCTTCACTGCCATCTGCTACACAGTAGTCTTTTAATTCAATTGCTCTTGTTCGAAGCCCACCAATTGGAATAACATCTTGATGTTGTAATAACGTATCATTTGCTTTTTTTAATAATGTTGGAATATCTGACACTTCCTTTATATTATCCGTATACTCAAAAGTTAAGTGTGGCATGCACATTTCTCCTTTTTATTTTGAATCAATTAATAATCTTCACCAACAATTGTATTTACCAGTCTGCCAATACCTTCAACTTCTGTAATTACCACGTCACCAACTTTTGTATCAACCGATCCTTTAGGAGTTCCTGTTAAAATGAGGTCATTTTCGTTTAATGTCATAAAGGAACTTAAATATTCAATAAGTTTTGGGATACCAAACACCATGTCCGCAGTTGTTCCTTCTTGCTTAATTTCTCCGTTAATATACGTACGTAAAGTTAAATTCATTGGATCTTCAATAGCTTCTTTATCGACAATCCATGGACCAATTGGTGTACATGTATCCCGGTTTTTCACTCGTAAATTAGGGCGATAATAATTTTCTAAATAGTCACGAATCGCATAGTCATTTGCAATTGTATATCCCGATACATAGTCATAAGCATTTTCTTTTTTGATATTTTTTCCTGTTTTTCCAATCACGACGGCGAGTTCACACTCATAATGCATAAACATTACATCACTTGGTCGTACCGTATGCCCATGATGACCGATAAATGTGTTAGGACCTTTTAAGAAAACTAACGGTTCCGTTGGTGCTTTAAAAGACAGCTCAGCAGCATGATCTGCATAATTAAGTCCTAGCGTAAATACAGTCTGTGGCTCTACTGGTGGTAACCAGACAACATCTTTTTCTTCAACAATTCGCCCATCATTTAGTCTTACTTTCCCATCAACTTCTGTTGCATCTTGAATTAATCCGCCGAAACTTACTCGTGCACGCTTCATGCTAAATCTCCTCCTATGACATCTTTTTCTGGGATAATTCTATTTTCAATTGCTCCAATACCTTCAATTTCAATTTTTACTAAGTCATTTTCTTTTACCTGTGGCGCATTTTCCGGAACACCTACTAGTAAAACGTCTCCTTTATTTAATGTCATAAATTCTGTTACATCGGCAAGTAGTTTTTCAACGGAACGAATGACATTTTTTGTACTGTTTTCTTGTTTTACTACTCCATTCACAGATACGGTAATATGTAAATCATTCGGGTTTTGGATTGACTCACGTGCAGTAATCCATGGACCGATTGGACAAAAGCCGTCGCGTGTTTTCTCTTTTATTGCTGGACGGTGAACACTTTCATGTGGAATACTTACATCATTAACAACTGTATAACCAGCGACATAATCAAGTGCGTCTTGTTCTGATATTTTTGTTGCCGTTTTTCCAATCACGATACCAAGTGCTGCTCCCATTTCAAGAGCTTCTACATCTTGAGGAAGAGGGATTGCCTTTCCATGACTAATAAATGTATTCTTTGGCTTTATGTATAGAATCGGTGCTTTTGGTGGTTTTTTATACGGATCTTCTCTCATTGACGGCTCTAGTTTTTCAAATGCACCTCGATAGTTCAAAAGTGTACCATATAACGTTCCATCCACTGGTACATCAAATGGTAATGTATCTGTCTGATAGTCAATCCCTTGAATTTCTACTGTTCCCTGATCTTGTACTTGTCCCTCAAGTAACTGTTCTATTCCGCGTAATTTCAACTTTATTGTCTGCATTAATGATCAACTCCTCGTATTTTTATATGAAAACAAACCTTTTTCATGATAGATGGTGGCTCCCCACAAATGCGGGCAATGCTGGTTTCCTATATAGAAATAGTAGCTTTAAGAAGATGTTCAAAAAGTCCGGTAAAAATGACACTGCGATAGGGGAGCTTCTGCTAAAATCGCCCACGTCCTGTGGGCAACACGGAAGTCAGTACATCCTGTACAAGTCCGCTCCTCGTAAAAAGAAAACCACTTTTCCTTCGTGCGATGTGGATTCAGGTAAGCTTTCCTTGTGCTCGAACTTCGCCGCCTTGAACTTCCGACGCATAGGACGTGCTAGTGTTGGCGTTGCGACAAATCTTTACGGTGAGACGAACGAAAGTGCAGTCCCAGGCTGTCAGCGCTTTTAGCCGACTTGGTCCTTTTTATCCTTTTTGAACACGCGCTTTAAGACATACTTCGTCACAAAGAGACCAGCAAAAAAACTGGTCTCTTTTCTTTATTCTAATTAACTTACAACTGAATCTATTCCATATCTTCCTGCGTAAAATGTCAGTGGATCTCCCTCCGTTGTTTTAATATCGATTACTCTACCAATAAACAATGTATGATCTCCTACTACGTAAGAAGTATCTAAGTCGCATACAACAGAAACTAATGATTCTTGAATTACTGGAATTCCTTCGATAAATCCAAAATCAATTTCTCTTTCTTCTTTCGTTTGTCCTGCGAAATGCATCGATATATCCTGTTGTTTATCGGAAAGAATATTCACAGCAAATTGTTTGGATTCTTTTATTTTATCAAGCATATTTGCACGATTATCGACTGAGATAGTAATTAATTTAGGAGTGAGTGATACCGACATAAATGCATTTGCTGTCATTCCATGTACTTCATCTTTTGTTTGCGTAGTAATAACTGTTACACCAGTTGCAAACCTGCCCATCGCATTTCTAAACGTTCGATCATCCATCTATCGTCCCTCCCTAATTTTGTTTAGAAAACTTGGCTTATCGCCAAGCCTTTATGGCGAAAGCCTTAGTTGCACTTATGCAGTAAGAAAGGATTTATACTTTCTTATCTGCTAAACTAAAACTGCTCGCATTACTCTTAATCTATTTAAAAACTCAATCGTTAGTTCTTCTTTTAAGTCCGAAGTTTCTAGATCATAAATAATAAGTTCATTTTTAAAATTAGTTAAAACGTTAAATTCACCAACATACACTTCATTCTTAAAAATAATATTAACTTCATAAGTTCCAGGCTTTGGTAAAAAGTATCGGTCAGAAATATTAACCGAGAAAGTGTTATCCAGCTGGGAAGGCTCATTGATCAAGGCTTTTACTTGATAATTCATTCCCAAATAATAGGGAATTATTTCAACGTTTCCTTCACGTAGTAACTTCCGTGTTTCAGTTGAGCTAATTTTCGTATCTATATATGTCTTTTGTGGTACAACGGTCAATCCAAAATCACCTTTGAATGATTCTCTTTCCAAAACTTTCGTGTTACCTTGCGCCCTAAAACCAAAGGTAAAATCAAAACCAACTACGACATGTTTTACGTTCATACCAATAATGTATTTATTGATAAAATCCATAGGAGGAAGGGAAGAGAACTTTTTATCAAACTTCATTATATATAATTTATCTATACCACATTGTGAGATTTTAGTTATTTTTTCTTGTAAAGGTGTTAAATATTTTCTGTTAGTATCCCCTTTTATTACCTCATCAGGATGTGGGTTAAACGTTAATGCAGAGCTTTTAATTCCTAGCTTTCTTGCTTGCTCCTTTGCCTGTTTAAATAATTCTTGATGACCTAAATGAACACCATCAAAAAATCCAATCGCCATCACATGGGATTCCAAATTTTTTAATGTACTCAAATGTGTGAGATAAATGACTTCCATTTCCCTTCTCCTTTCAAACTATAGCCAATTACATGGTAAAGTCGGGCTTGTAAAGTGTTAATTTTGCTTTTTCTTGTTTTACTTCTTCACCAGTTATAACGTGTAAGAACGTTGACGCTTCATCGAACCAGCTATCTGGTGCTTCATGACCCCAGAATGTTTGACGTGTCTTATCATTAACGCTCCAGCGTTTTGGTTCAAAATCTCCATCACCTGTAAAATAGTCACCAAAATAAAATTCAATTCGATGTCCATCTGGATCGCGCAAGTATAAGAAAAATGCGTTTGACAATCCATGTCTTCCTGGCCCTCTTTCGATACTATCAGCCATCCCCATTGAAGCTAATACATCACAAGCATGAATTAATGCTAGTGGATCTGGTAACCAATATCCGATATGATGAAGCAATGGTCCATCTCCGTTCATAAATGCCTGATCATGAACATTCCCTTTCCGGTGCGTCCAAATTGCCCACAAACTTCCTTCATCATCTTCAGTATATTCTGAACTTCTAAAACCAAATTCTTGATTATAAAAATCATACGCTTTTTGAACATCTGGCACTAAACAGTTTAAATGATCTATACGCTGCACTCTTGCACCTTTGTGTAAGTCATAACGTTGTAATAAACTTTCCACTTTATCCATTTCAGAAAAAAATTCTAAGGAAAGCCCTGAAACGTCTTGCACACGTAAAGCTCTTCCAATGGCATGTTGCTCGCCTTTTTCTAACCATCTATAAGGAAGGTTATTTTTAATTGCAACTTGTTCAATTTGATCCAAATCGGCATCCGCATACACTTTATAACTAATAACTTCAACAGCTGGCTTATCTGCTTTTTTCAGCAAAAGACTATGATGTCCTTGCTCCTCATATCCTCGTAAATAAATACTGTTTTCATCAGATTCCGTTTCCACAAATCCTAATGCGTCAACATAAAATTTTCTCGAAGCATCTAAATCGGTTACATGCAACACAGCTCTTCCAGTTCTCGTAATATCAAAACTCATTTCGTTATCCCCCTAACTTTTATCGGATTAAATTATTTACTTGGTTGTTTTGTTGCTTCTTTTAAGAAGTCCGCTACACGCTGTTTATACGGTTCTTTTTCAAAATTATCAAAGTAAGTCATTCCCATACGAACTGGATCTCCAAAGAAGTAATATTCGTAATGATTTTGTCTGGAACCGAATGCACTTGCAGTTAAGTCCCAGGCAAGACGGAATAATTGCACCCGCTCATATCCATTTAGGTTTTTAGATTGTAATCCCCGTTCAATGATTGGTCCAATGTCTTCGTTTGCAAAATCAGCTTCAGTAGGAATTCCTGTTAGCCCTGATGCTGCAAGTACCCGAATAATTTCAGTCAAAGATGGATAAATACGTGGGAACCAGTTTCTAGCTGCATCAAGTGCAGCAAAATCCGGATTCATTGTTCCGTATTTATCAAGTGTTGCATTATGTTCTGCACGATATAAATGTGAACGCATTGTTTCTAATGTAATCATAATATCGCGACCTTTATCTTTTACATGCTGGAACTGGTCAATTCCGATCGCGTCCATAATACTAAGTGCTACCCCTAAAATAAACTCTGTTTTTACAATTGCCTTAGCAACAACTTGGTGTGACATGTGCACTACTGCATTTGTTTCAGCAAAAGTACGGTTACAAACAGAAGAATTACCACAAACAAACACTTTTTCCCAAGGTACGAAAACGTTATCAAATGAAATAATCGTATCTCCTTCTTCGTAACGAGAGGACAATGGATAATCCCATTTATTATCCTTATAATCCCACGGCTCACGACTTATATGAGTAATTCCTGGCGTGTTGTTCGGTACAACAAATGCTAATGAGTATGGATCATCTAACTCTCCAGCTTTTTTAACGGTTGATGGAAAAACAAGCGTCTCATCTGTGATTGCACCTTGAGTGGCAAGTAAACGAATACCGTCAACAATAATACCATCCGAACGTTCTTCTACTAGATGTAGAGCAACATTTGCATCCTTCTGTTCGTGCTGGGCTTTTGCACGGTTAACTTGTGGATGAATTAATGTATGTGTCAAACTAATATCGTTTTCACGAGCATACTCATAATAATCACGAGCGTTCTTCGCAAAACGTGGATCTGCTTCAGCAAATAAATCGTTATTCATTCCCATTGCCATTACTTCAGCGTTAAGATAGTCTGGTGCACGACCCATCATTCCATTATGTGAAAGTGCCCACTCTTGAATTGCCTCTCTTCTTGCGATTAAATCGTCAATTGTTGTTGGGTGTTTGAATGTCATACCAACCTTGTCTCCAGTAGTTGGAGATGTGTACAACATTTTATCTGCCTTTTCGTGTTGCAGATCGTATAATTTAGCCATCGAATCAATAACATTTTTAAATGCTGGATGTGTTGTTACATCTTCTACTTTCTCACCATTCGCATATACATTATTTTTAGCCTTCTGTAATCTCTCTTTATATTTCTTACCTGTTTTAGCTCCCATTTGGTAAATTCCTCCTTAAATTTGTTAAATTTTCGCCTTTCGATTTTTGGTGTATAATAAATATAAAGTAGCGCTTTCATTTCCGTTTTTATACATCACCTCTTTGTATAGTTTTCTGCCATTTAGAATAGATTTAATTAAATAACATAACTTAAAACCTTTTCCATGTAATTTTTTGTATTAATCTCATTATCATATATGTTATGATATATGTAAAATATTAAAAATGTTTGTTTTCTATATTAAAATCATATACTAGTGGGGTGAATTCGTCCAATGAACATTAAACAGCTTCGTTACTTTTATGAAATTGCAAATGAAGGTCAAATTACAAGAGCCGCCAAAAAGCTACATATCGCCCAGCCACCGCTAAGTCAAGCATTAAAAGCATTGGAAGCAAATCTCGGAGTCCTTTTATTTGAAAGAAATGGAAGACAAATGGAACTAACTAAAGCAGGTGAAGTTTTATATGAAAAGGCAAAGACAATATTTTATAAAATTGAAGAAACAATTATTGAAGTGAAAGAAACAGGAAAAGGAGTTCGAGGAACTTTATCTATCGGGTGCAATAAATCTTGTTTTTCTCATATTCCTAAAAATATAAGCATTTACCAGCATAGTTTTCCACAAGTAAAGTTTCAGTTAATAGAAGGAGATTCTTATTTTTTAGCGAAACAATTAATCGAAAGAGAGATTGAATTAGCATTTATACGCCTACCTATAGACATGAATGGCTTTGACTTTCTCGAACTACCATCTGAAGAGTACGTGGCTGTTGTCCATAATAATTGGATTGATGATCCAACTAGGACTAGTATCTCTATGAAAGACCTTGCAAAAATACCACTTTTATTACTACACCGAATCAGAGGTGTAGGGCAATTTGAAATTATTATGGATAAATTTATGGAGGAAGGATTAAAACCAACTATTCTTTGTGAATCACCAAACGTAGATATGTTATTGGATCTTATAAATGAGGGACTTGGGGCTACAATTGTTCCACAATCCACTTTGTTAAAACAGAATACAAAAAATGTATCCGTTTTAAAAATAGTAAACACAACAATTGTTTCTAAATCAGCAATCATCTGGTTAAAAGACAGATATATATCAAAAAGTGCTGAAAGGTTTATAGAATTGTTTAAACAGAAATAATAATTTTTATAAACTTGTACATTCTTTTTATCAAAAAAGAATCCATCCTTCAGCTATTTTTGTGAAGCGGAGGATTCTTTTGATTTTAATTGAAAACATCTCCATGATTTTGTTCAAGCCAACTAGAAAAATCTAATAAATCCCTAAACTGTAAATCCGCATTTGCTTGTTCCTTTCGAGTGCCTACTAAAACAGTCTTTACTCCTGCTTCCTTTCCTGCTTCAATATCAGGTGCCCTATCACCAACCATATAACTTTTCGCTAAGTCTATCTTATGTTTTTGGGCCAAGTTAAGAATCATTTTCGGCTTAGGTTTTCGGCATTTACAACCTTCATTAGGTTGATGAGGACAATACGCAATATCATCAATTTCAGCACCATAGACAGATAAGTCTTGTCTCATCTTCTTATGAATATTTTTTAACGATGTTTCTTTCATAAACCCAAGTCCAATACCTCCTTGGTTTGTAACAACGAAAACTTTGTAATTTAAATTGTTTAGCTTTTTAATTGCCTCACCAGCACCATCAAGTAAATAGAAATCTTTCGGTTTATTTACAAATTTCACACGATAACTAAGTACTTCATTTATCACGCCATCCCGATCAAGAAAAATTGCTTTATCCACAATTAACCTCCATATTTATAATAGTGGATCTCACACAGAAAGTTCAGCTTAAATCATTTCAGTGGTGTTGACTTAAGTCCAGCATTTTTACAGTTTAGCAATTTCAACAAAATTTCGGTGTATAATAAAATTATTCAACGCCTTCATTGCATCTCGAATGAAGAAAATTTTCAAATTTTTTCCAACTAAGTCCCAATTACCATCCTCTGTGTAAAACTTCACATCAAATCCACGAGGATCTCGCACCGTCTCAGGTGAGTGATTTCCATGAACAACAGTTGAGAAACGCACAAAAACAGGCGTTTTTTCCCCTTTTTCTTGAAAAACTTTTGCACGAGTATGTTTGGAGACAGGCTCATCTCCAACTGTTCCATATGTTTCAAAATAACCGTGAGCTCCTGAACCACGAGCATGGGCAATTCGTTCAGGTATTTTTTCTCTGTCAAAATAACTGATTTTTTTCAAAAAGTCATAATTCTCCAACATCGCTGGTCCTCGGTAACCGACAGTACGTATATTTTGATTATTCGTAACAGGATGTCCCTGTCTTGTTGTTAATGTATCATCATGTTCAATATTTGTTTCATGATTTTCATTTTCTTTTTTCACGGTAACCTTCTTCAAAGTTATCTAATTTTTGCATGTATACTATAACCAAAAAGAAAGCAATTATGCATTACTTCTACTGTTATGATAAGCTAGAAATTGAGATAGTTTAGAAAGGATGGTTTATTTATGAACTACATAACATTAAATTTGAACTAGTTCGGATCATAAAATTTGACACACTTCCAATGATAAATGTGAAAGGGATTATTAGTTTGAATGCTATTCATTTTTTCATGATATTTTCCCCTGACGTTATTAAAATTATGATGATACTTTATCCAACTATCAATGTACAACTTACATCTTTACCCATCTCGTTTCCTAGACTTATTATTATAAAGAGCACTTTAGTCCAATATTAAAACGAGAAATATTGGAAAAAATACACTTACATTCTTTTTTAATAAATTAAAAAAGAAATCAAGTATCCTAGGAAATATTCGTAAAAACATGACAAGCCGAAAACTATTTATTAATAAGCTCATCACGATATAATTTATCCGATAAAAGTTTTAATTCAAATTCATTTAGGCTTTTCATTAATTTAAACGCTTCATACCATTTTAAGTCGTTGAAAAATATCACTAGTTCATATTTATTATCAACTATATCTTCTGCAAACAAAGCATCAGTCAAAATGTAAAGCGTAGAGCCACCTTTTTTTCCAGCACGTTTTAACCATTCTTGGTTCGCTTCATTTTCCATCGTCATGCCAAGCACATATTCTAATTCTTTTTGAGCGACAGCCGGGAACTTTTCATCGTTGATCATTGCCATAATTTTTGCATATTCCGAAGTGGTAGACTTAATAAATGCATCAGAAAAGTAACGGTCAAAATCTGCATCCCACCATTCTGTAATATTGGCATTGCTCTTATAATCTGCTTCCTTTTCTAAAGTATCATGAATATGAGTTGCGAGTTTAATCCATTCTTCATCCTCCATAACTCGCATCTTATGAATAATCTCGTCTTTTATATCTTTCATTGATTCATTTGGATACTCACTCTTCTTTATTTCAAATGGTATAAAAAGGGCTGATGTAAAGTAATATAGCGGAGTGTGAGCTACAATGCCAAGTGTCGACATACGTTTTTCAATATTTTCGATCCCTAACTTTCCCATCAAATATTCAGTATTTGCATTGGAACTAACTGCCATCATTCCCCGAGCTACTTCTCTTAATGAAACACTCTCATCCTTAATTTGATCAGTCTCTTTCATATAGTCTAACCAAATCTTATGAGCACCGCCATCTAAGTTAGGAACATAAAACACCTCAAGCTCAGACAATTTAATTTGCTCATTAGGATCTATCACATCTTCTTTTACCTGATAAGCATATTCAAGCGCTACTACTATTTTTACTGTACTAGCTAATGACATTAGCTTATCAGAATTAATTGCCAGCCTTGTCTTACTATTCTCATTAAAAACAAATGAAGAGTTCATATTATTTTTGTTTAATTTTTTCCATACATATGTCGGGCTAGATGAATTCAGCCAAAAGACAAAACCAACACTAATTAATAAAATAATACCGAAAACAATTCCAATTATTACTAAATATTTGACCACTTTAGTTCTCCTTTCAACAATACTTATCAATAAGTCTACATAACAAAAAAAGAACCTTTCCATAGTAGAAAGGATTCTTTTAGCTAGGTTATATTCATCACGTTCCTTTTGCCATAGACGATAGAATTCTCCCCTATTTGACTAAAAAAGAAGTCAAACGAATTGGTATGGCCGATTATAATAATTACCACAAACAATAAAATAGAAAGAATCACGATTGTCCACATACTAATTTGTAACAATTTTACCCGGTTACCCATTTCACTCCACTCCTTAAAATTTTAATATAGGATATGAATGAACAAGCTAAAATGGCTGTAACTGATGTTATTTTCTACTATACGTATGAACGGCAAATTTAGAACTGGACTCTTTTGTGTAAATACATAAGTTTTACATATATTTTACAAAGAAGAGCTTGATAATGCAACACCTCGATGATAGTTTGTTAATATTGAACAACTAGATTTTCTGAGGGAGAACCCACTAATTGCTTAAAATAATAAAGTAACAGCACTTTTTGAAATATTATTCGTTTCAACAAAACTTGGATGACATCATTCAGTGGGCCTGTTGCACATTTAGGATACTTTTATGAAGTATATATTCGACGAAGAAAATGGATGGATGAGAAAAGTTATGCAGATTTAGTTGCCTTATGTCAATTTATACCTTGCCCGGCCAGTAGTCAAGTTGGTATAGGGATTGGTGTCATGCGTGCCGGAGTTCTTGGTGGAATTTTTTCTTTCATCGGTTTTACTTTACCATCTGTTTTAGTACTTATTCTGTTCGCTTCTCTTCTTCACACATTTGGTATTGCCAACGTAGGTTGGATTCATGGATTAAAGATTGTCGCTGTTGTTGTAGTAGCTCATGCAATTTTAGGAATGGCAAAAAATCTAACACCTGATTTAAAAAGACGCGCACTGGCATTATTTGCATTAGTTATAACGTTGATGTGGCAAACAGTCTTCACACAAATTGGCGTTATTCTCATGGCAGCAATAATCGGATATTTATGTATAGAAACAAATATAAGGAAAAATATCCGATTATTTATACTTAGTTTGATGCGACATTTCCTTTGTTCATCAACTGCTTTTTATATTAAATTTTTTATAGGTAGAAAAAGTTACCTTGCAATACGATGCACCTCGTAATATAATGGTGATAGTTAAAGGAGGCGTTTTTTTGTGGATAAAGAAATGATGAAAGGAAGTATTGATATTTTATTATTATCTCTTATTGAGCAAAGGGATTTATATGGTTATGAAATGACTCGCATTATTAAACATTTAAGTGATGACACGTACGAAATGAGTGAAGGTACATTATATGCAGCTTTAAAACGTATGGAACGAAAAGCTTGGATCTCATCCTATTGGAAAGATACAGACAGTGGCAAACGAAAATATTATCATATTACCAAAGATGGAAAAGTTGAATTACAGAAAAAAAGAGACAATTGGGAATGGATTACTGATTTAATTAAACGGAGTTCGGAGAGTTTAATATGAAAAGCCCCTTTGAAAAATTTGTATTAAAAATCGTTTCCCAAATTGATGGTACGGATGAAGAAAAAGCAGATATTTATGAAGAAATACTCATTCATCTAGAATTAACTTGTAATAAATTCATAGAAGAAGGCTTTACAAAGACGGAAGCAGAACAACTAGCAATGGAAAGCTTCGGTGATTCAACAACGATTGGCAATGAGATGCAGGAATCGATGTTTCCGCTACGAAAACTTTTTCTTCTATTGCTTTCTGTTTTATCGATTTTCTATTCCATTTTCGTTTATCTTGCTCAATTAATTAGTGAAGGCGATGCTGAAATAACTTGGCTCGTTTCATCTATTACTACGAGTTCAGTTTTATTACTGTTTGCACTTCAAGTATTTCCTTCCATTGATCGGAAAAGATGGATTAACACAACTTTAATTTGTCATGTCTTTGTTTATTTACTTGGAGTATTACTTGCTGATAGTATTAGTCACACTATCTCTATTTTTCTAAGCTTTATTGCTATATCTATATTATTATTTACTATTTTCCTTATTTATCGTACAACAATTATTGATTATCATTACCATTCAAGTACGTTTGCAAAACACGTAAAATGGCTTCATTTTTTAAATATTAGTGCTGGAATTGCAGTTACTGCTTTGACATTATTTTTCTTATGGGCAATATTACTTTTCGCTGAAAGCATACCACCATCTTTGTTGTGGATTTTCATTCCTATTACTGTGTGGCTCTTGGCTTATTTTATTCAATTTCGGTTTATCAAAAAGAACAAAAATAAAGCCGCTTTTGGTTTAGCAATAATTCCGTTTCTGATACTCATCATTGCTCTTTTGTTTTTAATTTGGAGTGTTTTTCCGATTGGGGTGTTGTTTAGTTGAATAAAATGAAAATTACTTTAATTTTTACAGCAATCGCTACTATTACAGTATGTTTAGTAGTGGTAGGCTTGATGTTCAATAAAACTGAGGAAGAAAAAATGAATGGATTAACGGAAATTTATGACATAGCTCCTAATGGGACGATTGCTTATGTAATGTATGACAAAGGACAGCAAGAAATCGTTATAAAAAAAGAGGAAAATGACATATCGACGGTATCGATACATGAAGAAAAATTTATAAATGATATTGCTTTTTCACCGGATGGCTCTACACTCGCTTATAGTTTAAGTCAGAAAGATGTAGAAGCTGAACTACTTAGTACGATTAATGTTGTAGAAGTTGCAACACTTGAAGAGACGAATCTTTTTCAAAAAACAGGCTTAATTACAGAACTTGCATTTGATCCTAAGGAGGGAAATCAACTTTTTTATATCAAAGCCGATACTTTTGAAAACTATTCACCAATCGCAAGGGCGAATCCACATGATTTTGATATATTTAGTTATCTGATTTCAGAGGAAGAACATACCCAATACACGAACCTTAAAAAGTATTCCATGGATTCATTACAAGTTTCTTCTTCCGATGACGCTGTATATATTCAAATGCCTGATGATGAAGCTTCTGAGTCAGCGGAAGAAATATTTGATACGAAATCACGGATTTTTAAAATACCATTAGACGATCCAGAAGCAGTATCCGTTGTTAGCGTTCCAAATAAAGAAATCGATATTTATGATTTTGTCATTTTATCGGATGAGGAGAAAATAATTTATCAATCTGTTAGTAACCCAAACTCTGGTGGAACATTTGAATATGAACTATTTGAATACGATCCAAATACAAACGAAGAAACACAATTAACAAATATACAAGAGTATACTTCCCGTCCTGTTATTAATGACGACTTTATCTATTTTATTGTCGATAAACAATTTGCGCAAAAATATTCGGATTATCATTTGTACCGAATGGATCTAGACGGAGAAAACATGACTGAAGTGGAATTATCACTTGATGAATAGTTGGATCCTATTAAAAAGTAAGTGAAAAGTAGAAGGTGAATTTTTTGCTTCCCTTCTGCCCTTTCAATTCATTACTATTTCATGAATATTTTCAAGTATCTTTTTCCTCATCTTTTGGGTCAATTGCGAGGAGTACAAATTAGGACAAAAACATTCCGTGAAACCAAAGAAAATATTCTCTTAGTCGGTAAATCGATTGTTTCGCACATAAAAGATCTACAAAAAAAGTCAGTCTAAGGTTAACAAAGCTTTTCCAAACACGAGAGTTAGTTTATTATGATGAATTAACAAAGAATTACTTCTAACCGATCATTGTTTTATCTGATTTGTCCAATTGTTTTTATTCACTATGGACAAATACTTGCATATCTCATATAATGACAATAACAATTAACGTAAAGGGTGACCCAATCGAATGAACAACTAATCCTATTTACCTGAACAGCCTAGGAAAGCACATTAGAAAAATTGCATTCGCCAATCCTTTGGACGAATGTCTTAGTTACACTTATTCGAGTCAAGAAAGGATCTTTTACTTTCTTAACTGCTAAAAACAGGCAGCTCCTGTTTTAATTTATTGTGCTTTCAAACTTTAGGTTTTCGGAATAGGATTGGTATCTTAAGTTCAAGCAAAAAGAGAGAAATCTCTCTTTTTGCTGTTCACTCATGCCTCCTATTCTGAAAACGAATGGAGGCTTTTTTGTCTCCTAATTTATAAACAGAGGAGATGAGTATATGATTATATTAGAAGCTAACCAATTAATGGTGAACATTAGAGATCAGCTTTTATTTGATATTAATCATTTACGGATTCAAGAAAAAGATCGAATTGGATTAGTCGGGCGTAATGGTAGTGGGAAAACAACATTACTAGAAGTGCTCGCTGAAGTCAAAAATCCATCCAAAGGCAAGGTTATTTCAAATGCTACATGTGAACTCCTCCCACAACTTAAAAATACCAATACGACAAAAAGTGGTGGCGAGATAACACAGGAGTATATAAATAAAGCGATCGCAACAAAGGCCGATATTTTATTCGCTGATGAACCTACTACAAATTTAGATACTAAAAATATAGAAAAGCTTGAAAACCATTTAAAGAGATGGCAAGGTGCCTTTGTACTCGTCTCACACGACAGAGCGTTTTTAGATTCACTTTGTACAACAATTTGGGAGTTGGATGCCGGAGATTTGAAGGTTTATCAAGGAAATTATTCAAGTTATGTCGAACAAAAAGAACTTGAGCAAAAGCAACATGAAGCGGCGTATGAACAATATGAGCAAAAGAAAAAGCAATTAGAAAAAGCATTAGAATTAAAAGAGCAAAAAGCCCAACGTGCAACTAAAAAACCGAAAAACATTAGCGCTTCCGAAGCAAATATAAAGGGAGCAAAACCGTATTTTGCAAACAAACAAAAGAAACTTCGGCAAGCCGCTAAAGCGATTGAGACACGACTAGAAAAGTTAGAGAAGGTGGATAAAGTAAAAGAGCTTCCTCCAGTGAAAATGGATTTACCGAATGAAGATACAATTAGAGGCAGAATTATTTTACGTATTAACGAGGTTACAGGGAAAGTAGAAAATCGTCTCCTTTGGAAAACAGAAAATATTGATATAAGAGCCGGAGACAAAATAGCTATTATTGGGAACAACGGCACTGGAAAAACAACTTTCTTACGAAAAATTCTTAATGGAGATGATGGAATCACCGTCTCCCCAGCCCTAAAAATTGGTTATTTCAGTCAAAATTTAGATGTGCTCGATGTGAATAAATCTATTTTAGAAAATGTCAGTTCAACTTCTAACCAAAATGAAACACTGATACGAACTGTGTTAGCTCGGCTTCGCTTCTTTCGTGATGATGTATTTAAAAAAGTAGCTGTATTAAGTGGCGGCGAACGGGTCAAAGTAGCTTTTGCAAAACTATTTGTTAGCGATATTAACACATTGTTGTTAGATGAACCGACAAATTTTCTTGATATTGAAGCAATGGAGGCATTGGAAGGTCTTCTAAGAGATTATGAAGGAACAATTCTTCTCGTCTCTCATGATCGGCGCTTTATTACAAGAATAGCTAATAGAATCTTTACAATCGAGAATCAGAAAATGAATGTTTTTAATGGGACATATGAAGCTTACAAAGGAAGATATAAGGATCATGAACAAAATACAGCGGATGAAGAGCTGCTAGTTTTACAAACAAAAATAACCGAGGTGTTAGGTAAATTAAGTATCGAACCATCAGACAAATTGGAAAAAGAATTTGCAGAACTAGTAGCTAGAAAAAAAGAATTAGAAAAATAAAAGGCTGCTTGAATGGGGCAAACATACAATTGGTTGTCCCATTCAGCTCAGCTTTTTAATTAGTTGTTAAATCTCTCCACTAATTTTTTCGTTTCCAATAAATTAATACTTAATTCTTTGATTATCTTCATATATCCGCATTTACATTTAAATTAATTTATATTTCCGGAAACTATTCCACTGGTAAACATACGAAATCAAGTTACTCAATTAACTTATCAGAGAATTCATTAATACGTTCACTCATTTCTTTATAACGTGTCCAGTGGAGATAATGGTGTCCTTCTAATGTAACAATTTCACTTGCAGGATGCTTCGTTAATTGTGTTCGATAAAAAGTTACATTGTTTTTACCTTCTTCATTAACATTATCTTCATCCGTAGTAAAAATTAACACAGGCATTTCTGGCGGAAATGTCATCGTATTTATTTTTTTAATATTTTTTTCAATTTGATTTGCTTCCTCAACTACATTCTTGTTAAAACTATTCCAAGCTGAAATGGCTTTTGTCATTTGTAAATTCTCTTTAGAATAAGTTCCATCATCTGCCAAAGGAAGAAAGTCTTCTGACATTATATATAATGCCAATCTTACAATCCCGAGTGGTGCGATATATTTCAGATACTTAGGCATCGTTGGAGCTGGCTCGTTAAAATATTCCAAAGCTTGTGGTAAGGTAAAATCAATTCCTACAACTGCCTTCACCTCTTTTGGATATGTATAAGCATAATACAGGCCATAAATACCAGAAATGGAATGAGGCATGAGTATATAGGGACCTTCTATGTTAGCTTTTTTTAGAGCCATTCGTATTTCTTCCACTATATTTTCCACTGTTCGTTCCTTATTTGTGAGGTCGCTCCATCCATATCCAAAATTCTCAACAACAACTACTTTATGATGCTTTGCCATCTCATTTATTAAAGGTTCAAAGTCTAACAAAGGTGCGGAGGTGCCTAAACCACTTAATAAGACAACTGTATTTTCTCCATTTCCTTTTGTATAAACGTGCATATCTTTACCATCTATTTCAACTAATTGACCTAATGGAGGATATGTCTTTTGTTCATATACTTTCATTACATGATGAAAAACAATCCATATTAGAGCTGTTGATATCAAAAATAAGAAAACATTCCTCGATACCTTCCACCATCTACTTTTTATATTCATATTCCTCATTTTCCTCTTTATTTAATTTGTTCAAATTCTTTCTTCTAAAGTTCTTTTGATGGTATCCTTTTAAATTGCTTTTCTATTAAAATAAATAATTCCACCCAGAATAAATATGAGAAAACTGCCTCCTACCACAGTTAAAACTTGATCCCATGGAACGAAAAACACACTGTCCATTTGGGTCTCAACCGAATACATCATAAGAAAAGGTTGTGCCCACGGATAAAATGGTCCATACGTTTCTGAATTTACTGCTAAAATACCGGGTAATGTAAAAAATACATTTACAGCAAGTGGTGCGGCAAAGTTTTTCCATATCAAAGACATCCATAATTGCAATGCAACTAACGGGAAAGTGGCAACCCATCCACCAAGAATACTTTTCCAAATAATCATCATTGGAAAAACATCTGTATACCCTTTTATCATTCCAACTGTAAAAAACACACCCAAATATAAGATTTGAATCACTAAAACAAGCAATATAATAAGTAAGTATTTTGCAATAAAAACATTTCCTCTCGTTACAGGTAATGTCAATAACTGTTTCCATCCGCCAGCTTGATGTTCATATCTACATACAACACTAGCAAAAACCCCTGTAATTAAAGGTAGAAACAGCAAAGCATAGGGTAAATTCATAAATAATAAAGTCAGAATCCATTCATTCACTTCACCATCACCTGTCATGTCTTGTACATTATTGGTTAAACCAATAAATAATGCCAATAAAGGACCGGCTATAATAATGGAGGTGACTTTCGATTTTCGTAACTTATACCATTCCGACTTTAAGATCGACAGTAACATCTATTTCACATCCCTTCGCACAAAATCAATCATACCGATAATAAAAATAAGAAAACCAAATCCGAACCCAAACATCACTATGATTGTTGGATCATCCCATTCCATCATCAATGCAGGCCATTTCCATATCATCCAATCAGGTAAAGTAAATGACGAATAGGTTAAGATCGTTCCTAGAATGCCTGTCGTTATCGGAATACCTTGATTATTACTTACTATCGCTATCCAAAGTTGCAAAGCTAATATAGGAAGTGCTGCAAAATATGGATAAAAACTGTACTTAATTAAATCTACATATGGAATGTCTTTTCCTAAATCAAGGAACATACCATAACCGAGTGTAAATATTGTCAATAGTATAGATGCGACTAAAAACAAACTTGCAAGCACAAAAAACTTCGAAATAAACACTGTCTTCTTTGGCACAGGTAAAGAAAGTAACTGTTTCCAAGCATTTGTCTCGGTCTCTATGCTGGCAATAGCGGATGTTAAAATCGCTATTCCCAATACAATTGCAAGCGGTGTGAAGGTACTAGTATTCATTAAATAATAACCCCAACGATCATCACTTTGTGTAAATAAATATTCTTTTCGTACACCATAATTGACCATTTGTAATGCAACAACACCAAAAGGTCCCAAAAATGTTAAAAACCAAAATCCTTTACGCTTTATTTTCATAAAATCAGTTATGATTAATTTTCCAATCATTGTAATTTTCCTTCTGAAGTCATTGATAAGAAAATATCTTCTAACGAACGTTTTTCTTCTTCAACACGATAAATGGAAAATCCATCTTGAACGAGCGTACGAACTGCATTTGCAATACCTTGATCTGATTGCTCACGCATATAAACTAACCCTTCTTTATTTTCCGCTTGAATCCCTTTTGCTAATAAAGACTGCCACGCCTTTTCACTATCATTTACTTTTAATATGACATTTTGCTGTGCAAGTTTTCGCATTTCTTCAATAGAGTCTTGAAAAATCATCTTTCCTTTAGAAATTATTCCAACACTTGTAGCAATTTGATCGATCTCTGCCAATAAATGACTAGAGATTAAAATTGTCATGTCGTATTCTGCTGGCAATTGTTTAATTAAATTTCGCATTTCGATGATCCCGGATGGATCAAGTCCATTAGTCGGTTCATCTAAAATTAATAAATCTGGTTGATGTAACAGGGACGCTGCAATCCCTAAACGCTGTTTCATTCCAAGTGAAAATCCTTTGACCTTTTTATTTGTTGCATTTGTTAAACGTACAATCTCCAATACCTCACTAATTCTCTTTTTCGGTACATCTAGTATTTTTCTTAATGATTCTAAGTTTTCATAAGCAGTTAAGTGTGGATAATATGAAGGATTTTCAACTAGAGAACCGATCTTTCTTAAAATTTCTATTTTCTCTTTTTGTAGATTTTTATTAAATACTGAAACAGTCCCGGTTGTAGGCTTCATTAGACCAAGCAGCATTCGAATTGTCGTTGTTTTGCCAGCGCCATTGGGACCCAAAAATCCGTACACTTCTCCTTTTGGTATCTTCATATCCAAGTCTTTAACCGCATATTCCTTACCAAATCGCTTCGTTAATTTTTTCGTATCTACAATATATTCCATCTCTTTCACCTCATACTAATCGTATATTATAAAGGTTAAAACAAAGGTATAGGGAAGTTTAAAATTCGTTTAAAAATTAACCTTTGCAAACAGCATAATTGAAGATCCCACTTTTTTAAGCATATTTGATATAAAGTGTGGTAAATAGCAAATGGTAAGTTGACGAAATTACAGTGAATAGAGTTGTAGTTGAAGGATACTGTGACGTAACGATTTATCATCGTTGGGGAAAAGTGACTCTACCTCCGCTCCGGAATGTGAGTCGATTAACAACATGCAGAGTCCAGATCTGAGATGTCGAGTCGATCTGCAAGACGGGGAGTTTCGATATTAATCGTGACCGTTTTGAGTAAGGGTCATGGAAAAAGGGCATGTTTCGATCTTAATCGTGACCGTTTTGGGTAAGAGTTATAAAAAACGGGCATGTTTCGGTATGAATCGTGACCGTTTTGGATTAGAGTCATGGAAAAAGGGCATGTTTCGATCTTAATCGTGACCGTTTTGGGTAAGGGTCATAAAAAACGGGCATGTTTCGGTATGAATCGTGACCGTTTTGGATTAGAGTCATGGAAAAAGGGCATGTTTCGGTATGAATCGTGACCGTTTTGGGTTAGAGTCATGGAAAAAGGGCATGTTTCGGTATGAATCGTGACCGTTTTGGGTAAGAGTCATAAAAAACGGGCATGTTTCGGTATTAATCGTGACCGTTTTGGGTGGGGGTCATGGAAAACGGCGAGTCTTTTTCCATGATGTCGAGTCGATCCGTATCGATTTATTAATAAGCAGAGCCTAACGTCACAGTTTATGGATAAAGTTGACAAATTAGATAAAAATAAAAATCTGAACTTATTTGTAAAAAAATCAAGTTCAGATTTCGCTGTGCTAAAGCATATTTGTCCTAGTCTCATTCTTATTTCTTTTAATTTTGATTGTTGTTCCATATATCGTTGAATCAAGTTCCCAAGACAATCCTAGACCACTGATCATCATATCGACGATTGATAAACCAATTCCAGCTCCTGTTTCAGCAGATTCTTTATTCATACCTTGTCCACGGTCTTTAATAATTATTGCATCATACTTAGTAGTTGACTCTGTATAAACACCGATAAATTTCCCGCTGTTTGCATGGCGTAATACATTTTGAAAAATATTGTCTAAGATTCGTTCCAACCATAATGGATCAACATACCATTTGTTCTCTTTAAAATTATTTAAATCAATATCTACCATGAAGTTTTCTTGTTCAAAAAGTGGATACCAAGATGCTAATGACGTTCGCACAAATCGAATTACATCCAAATCTTTAGGATCATGTTTATATTTACTTGCCATTAAAAGTGTGTAAGACATTAAGTTCTCAATTAATTCGTCTACACTTTTGATCGACTCTTCAATTACTTTTAATGTCTTTTTTCCCTCTTCTGATTCCACTTCTTTCTTTAAAGTAAAAATATTCGCATTTATTTTTGTTAGTGGTGTTCGTAAATCATGAGATAAATTAGCTATTAAACTTCTCCGTAACTCTTCTTCCTCTTCTTCCCGTTTTTTACTATCTTTAAGTTCCACCACCATTTCGTTAAATGTTTGCTCGAGTTGTCCAATTTCATCTTGTTTCTTCACATCAATCTGAACAGGAAGATCATCGACATCGCGAATTTCCATAGCCTCTTGGACATAAAGTAACCTCTTCCTAATATTTCTAAAAAACAAAAATGAAATACAAACAAATAATAAAATAATTATCACACCAATAACCAATAAAGCATCTGAATATTTTTCATTATCTGCCTTGTTTAACGAATGTCTCGGTATCTCAAAAACGATAAAACCAGCATCTTGCTTTGCTCCCAAAAAGGAAATAACTGTAAACGGATCGCTATCGTATCGTTCTTTAATATATTTTGCCGTAGTTGTCGCACTCCAATTAGTAGGCACCCCTTCATTGACATCACGTTCTAGAATAAGCTTTCCATTATCATCTATCCAAAACATTGATGCATCCGGATAATTTTGTTTCCATTTTTCAAATAAATCACTAACCGTTGCTTCGTTTATCTTTGTCATGGAACTAGCTTCATCATGCCATGTTTCTTCAATATACACAGGTTCCATTTTCTCGTCGTCTTTTTCAGTCCAAGTATTAAAAAATAACATTGCTGTAATAATAATAATAATTTGTAGAAGAAAAATTGCAGTAATAATAATTAACATATATTTAGCTAATAATGATCGTAAAAATCTCATTCTTTTAACCGATATCCAATTCCCCGAATCGTTTCAATGATTGTTGGGTTTGCTGGATCCTTTTCTATTTTTTCACGTAAATAACGTATATGTACCATTAATGTTTTATCGTTCTCTAAATAGGCTTCTTCCCAAATTGATTCATAGATTTGTTCTTTTGTTAAAATTTGATTGGCATGCTTAAAAAAATATTGAAAAATAGCATATTGTTTTCCTGTTAAAATGATTTCTTCATCCGTTTCTTTATTAATTATTTGAAAGTCTTTTGGATTTATCATTAAATGCTGTATATGTATTGGTTGATCTGTTTTAGAAAATCGCCTTAAAAGAACTTGAATTCGAGCAACCAGTTCGTCTGGATGAAATGGTTTCGTCATATAATCATCCGCAAAACTTAAGCCCTCTATTTTATCCTCTATTGCTGTTCTTGCCGAAAGCATAAGGATAGGTAGTTTGTTATTTACATTTTTAATCCGCTTTCCGATCGAAAAGCCATCTAAACCAGGTAACATCACATCTAATATTACAATATCCACTTCTGATAAATACTTTTCAACATTTTCTCCGGAAATGAGCCATGTTATATCATATCCTCTTTCTTTCAATTCATTGGTTAACCAATTCCCTATCTCTTTATCGTCTTCTATATATAGTACATGAGCCATATTATTTCCTCCTAGTTACTTCCAATTGCCATTCAAACCACCTGTCATGTCCATCTATTTTGCCGATCGTTTTATTTGTTTCCTTCCCATCAATAAAATAGTCTAGATGCAGTTTACCATCAAAGATATTGTTATAAAGATGAAATACATCTCGCTTACGACCTATTTTAGTTATTGTATTCATTAACTGTTTCTTTGCCTCTTGTGGTAGCTGATTTGCCACATGCGTGTGAAAAATACAAATAACAGAATCATCTTGAATATTATCTACTATCCTTGGGAGTAATGATATTCCATCTCCTTCAATCAATTCGAAAGTATTCTCTTTCACGTAACGTGCTGCAGCTCTGAATAATTTTCTTCTTTGTTGATGTTCCGGCCAAATCAAAGCTTTTAGCCAAAGATAATCATCTTCGTTAGTCATATCAATTATATGCAAATCAATTCCAATTCTAGTGGAGACAGGAGGTGCAGTCCTTAATAACAACGGTAGTTCATCTGCTATCACTTCAGAAGTAATGTGCACAGCGGATTGAGGGTGGCCATAGATTTCCTCCGTCGTTTTGTATGAGTAACTGTACTTGTCCCAAAACAATTGTAATCCAGCACTCGTTCCAATTTCAATAAGAGATAGTGGCTTTTTTACTTGTTCATACATGTAGCAAAATGCCGGATAAAGATATGCAGAGCGCCTAACTTCATTTGTTTGAACTAATTTTGTTTGAAGAATATCTATTAGTTGTTCATCATTTTGTAAACAAAAATCTTTAAATGGAGAAAAAGTGTTTTCCACATTTTTTGGATGATGCACAATACTAGGATAAAAGTCTTTTAGATCGTGCTCTTTTCCTTGGAGTAATAGATAATGGACGGCTCCAAACAACAAATTAGGTACAGGTTGTCCTTTTTGTACATGAGAACTTAATTGAAGAATTTCCCTATCCTCCGCTACCTTTAATGATAAAAACTCATACAACTCACTGGAATCCTTACATTCGTCTATTGCAAACCGATAAAAACGCTCCGAAAGTTGCTTAATCAAATTTACTCCTCCCCTAAAGCCATTTTTTAATCAGTATACCAACAATTATGCTATAAATCACATGTCCAACTACCCAATATATAAATGCTGAATAATCCGGAAGTGCAGGAGTTTTAGACTTGTTAAAGAAAACAACATAGCACTTTCAACTGAATAAACGAGTAAATATATCCATATTTTTTTCTCAAACCCTACACCTTTTAATCCGAATAATAATACAATAGCGCCAGCAAAAGCAAAATGAAAATTAACTCCAGTTATCAAATAAGGAAAATGTTTTAATACAGGGATATAGTCTGCATTAAATAATAGAACATATGCATCATTATTAGTAATCAGCTGAATCACTTTCAAAAATCCAGCCAAAACAATTCCTGAAATAATGCCAATCCCAGTCAATATGATTGTTTTCATCCACACCAATCCCCTGTAAATTTCACCTTGGCTATTCCTATAATAATTTCCTTTAAAACAATAGTGGATCGTATTAATTCTATGGTACCGATAAGCCAAAATCAGTTTAATCACAAGATTTATGTATGTAACCACTCAATTTAGGCATTATCCAGCTAATGTGTGATTTATCAAGCTAATTCGCGGAATAACCAGCCAAATTGCGAGTTATCCACACAAATCACGAATTAACCACGAACAAGACTGTTATCCAGCTAATTTGCAATTTATCCAGCTAATCCGCGGAATAACCAGCCAAATTTCAATTTAACCACGAGAGAGGGGTTACCTTTTCAGTAACATTTCAAAAATCTCGAATCACATATGACCTGATTATGACTAAAATACCTCTTGAAAGGATTTACATTCCTCAATGGTTATAAATCTAAAAACACTATCTTTGAACCCTTTGTGAACTCCTTCACAATAAAGGTTAAATAGCAATATATTAGTATATACATAGTTGAATAAAAAATAAATCTTCTAAGGAAGGTGCCAAGGAAAATGAAAGGGACAGCTTTATTAATTAACAAAGATAACACTGTCACTGTATTAGAAAATGTTGAACATAAAGTGTATAAAGAATTGATCAACCAAGAAGACTCTAAAGAGGTACATTGTATAATTGGTGAAAAAGAAATTACATTTAATCCATTTAGTGCTGTAATCTGGCATGAAGAACAGATTGACTGGGACTACGGATATTAAAATATAAACATAATCCTATATAATAATTAAACCAAGCTTGTATAAAGAGAATCTGCTACTCTTTGTACAAGTGTTTTCCTTTTTTTTTGGGTTAAGTTAATTTTAATTTTTCCAAGAGAGTCATCTGTACAGCTTCTTCCAATTGACATGGATAAATGAATTTTAATAAGATCACTCACCCTCTTCATTCGGTAGTGATGTTTTCCCTAACTTCTCATGAAACTTATAATCTATATTGATTTTCATACCGAAGCCAAACAATGAAAATGGTAGACTATGATGTTACCTCTGTTGTTACTGACCTTCTTGTTAAGCACATAACTCCTGCAATAATAAATAATATAGTCTGGATCATTGTAGCCCCAAGTGTAAGAAAAAACATCAAAGTTGCTGTCACTATGAAAATAACCCCTGACTTTTTAGGACTGTTTTTCATCATGATTAAGGCAATAAGTCCCGAAAAGAAACCGACTGCAAGTACGATAACTGCGAACCAAGCATACCATGCTTCAAATTTTGGTGATATAATTTCAGGAAATTGTAAACTAATAATTGCTAATAATGGCACGACAAAAATGATTACCAGAAACTGTAGTGCAAGCGCAATACTTCCTAACACTATTTCTGCTGTTCGTTTCAATCAGCATCCTCCTTAATGTTTTTTCATTATTTTACATACTCATTGACTTGGTTCGTTAGATTTTCTTTCATTTTTTCTGAAGTAATAATACAACTTATGGGCATACCATTTGATCTCACTTTCAGTTCATATCCATTATTTGCTTCTTTTGAAAACCCATAATATTTATGATTGATATCTATCGGAATAAAGTCAAATGACTTTATTTTATTCCAAGCAATGAAACGAACCCCGATTAAAATGCCATCCTTTGTTAATGCAAATACATTTAAAACATTATGTAAATAAGTAAAGGGAAGAATTAACAAAATATAAAAAGAAAAATTAAAGATATCAAAATATAACCCTAGAAAGTAAACAATGAGTACAAATAAAATCATAGCCGAATAAAAGGTAATTCCTAATTTATGTTTTGAGTAAGTTGGCGCGTCAACAGGTTTCTCGGGATGAATTCTAATGGATGACAGTTCTTCATTCGTTACTGGGTAAATAATTTGCTGCTTCATTTTAATTAACACATAAACAAACTGAATACTTAAATATGCAATAATGATTAAAAAAACTATATCCAAAAATAGTTTCAAGGTAAACACCTCTTCACTCCATTCATACTCTCCTCAATAATCTTAACATGTATTTCATAGAAAAATAACATCCTTTACAAATCTTTAATAATTTCACCATAAAATTTTTCCCCTCTAAACGTAAAAAAGCTTGTAAAAGAATTCTTCCTTTTACAAGCTTACAAATTACTCTACTTGTTTAACTTTCAACCCAGCTATTTGATCAAGCAATTGTCTATAATAGTTTGATCGAATTAAAAATCCACCAAATTCCTCATGTGTTGTACATGTAAACCAAACAAAATTATTTTTTAAAAATGTTAGATCTTCTGGTAAATCAGGTGCGATCCAATCATATAATGTATTTGCTAATTGTTGAAGTAGTTTGCACGTATCCTGATTTGATTCAAACACATAGACGGTTGCTGCCGGCCCTTTTGTTATTGTGTTTGCCCATTCTTTTGTATTATATTTTTCTATCAAAAAAGGCTCAAATTGTTTAATGATATTCATATCATAATTTAATTCTTTTCTTATCACAAAATAAAATTTATCAGAGTAATCGCAAAGTACTTTAATTAATTGTTGATATGTTTCCCCTGATGGGTTTTCAATTAAATCCCAATATTCCACTTTTATCACCAGCTTAAAAAAGTTCCATTGCTAATAACCGGATTACATTTAAACGTTTTTCTTGCGAATGAGGAATACTGCATATCATCGCTTCATCAAATCCGTAATATTCTTGTTCTTTCTGCAGCAATGTTGCAATTGTCTTTGGATCAATATACCTTCTTCTTTTAATCGTTACAGAACCAAACATTGTACCGATTGTGCATGCTTGTATTTCACGATTTTCAAAACGACTAAAATCACGGTTATCACGTAACCAAACATCCAATTCCTCCAAAAGAGAGATAAGAATATTTTGATATACTGATTGAAGCTCTTGAAATTTTGTTCAATTTCTTTCAATGTCAGTAAATTATTGATATTATTAGTCATGAGGACTCCTCCTAATTAGTTTTCTTGTCCAAAACTAGTATATCAAAGGTGAGAGTCCTCTTCTTCTTTTTCTCGTAATTGTCGGAATGTTGTAACTATATCCCCGTATACATTTTACTCATACCTTCGAAAAATATACCATTTAAAAATATTATAGCATAATCATGCAGATGATTCTCTATATATTTAAAATCAAAAATACGGTTCACTCCCAAAAAGGTCATTCCTATATATGGTATCGAAACAGTAAAATAGTTACTATATGTTGTGTTTTTGAATTCCCCTTTTTAGAAAACTTCCTTTTTGGGGACTAACCAAAATATTACATATCATTTTATAGAAAAATTGGTGATTCTTTTTAGTAAAATTTACTGTCGTTTCACATTTTCAGATTGGTCTAGAACATCAACTAAATTTATTGCTGCCTTAGGTGCTTATAATTATCAAATGTGCGTTGTAATACTTTGCAAATCCTTTAGTACTAAGGGCAAATATTTAATTTTAACCATTTTCACCATCAATTTAATCGTTTATTTTTTCTCGTAAATTGGAAAATACTTTTTCATTCGAATACCGTTTTTTGTATATTTTACCTCAAGGTCTACTTCTTTCAGAGCTCTGATTATTTCTCTTACATCTTGCCTGAGCTTTCCATACATTACTCAACGTCTATATTTAGGAATAAACACAATATGATACATGCAATTCCACTTTGTATGTGATAAACTTGATTTATCCATTTTGGATGTCCTCCTCTGCCTGACATCGGCTTGCGAAACCTTTGTCATTTTAGCAGAGGAGGACTTTTTTATCACATGTAAATGCACTTCCGTTTTTGTTCTCCCACTCATAGCGTAAGGCCTAATCTGGAGTGAAATTTGATCATTTTGATTCAATTGTTACAAAACTATAAACAACAAATTTGAATTAATTGTGAAATATTTCACAATGTAGGTTAGTAGGAGCTGAATTAGTATATACTATAGTTGAATCAAAAATAAATCTTCTAAGGAAGGTGCCATGGAAATGAAAGGGACAGCTTTATTAATTAACAAAGATAACACTGTCACAGTATTGGAAAATGTTGAACATGAAGTTTACGAAGAGTTGAGCGATCAGGAAGACTCCAAAAATGTACATTGTACAATCGGCGAAAAGGAAGTTACGTTTAATCCAATTAGTACAGTAGTTTGGTGCGAAGACACTATTGACTGGGACTACGGTTATTAATATATAAATAACAAATTATATTCTGTAGATAAAGCTTGTAGAAAGAGAATATCCCCCTCTTTTTCTACAAGCTTTTTTCTTCCTACTATTGGGAAAATACGATATTTAAATTAATCTGCAAGTCCTCAAAAATAGAGACTGGCACATTATCGTCTTCTGAATATAAACCGGGTCGACCATATCTTTGATTTGCTTGCAAAGTAAAAACACTTAATATCTTCTCTTCTGGCTCAACAATCCAGTATTCCTGGACACCAGTCTTTTCGTATAAATTAAACTTTTCTATTTTGTCTTTTCTTGCTGTCGAAGGTGAAATAATTTCAACCACCATATCTGGACTTCCCTTACAACCACGATCATCTAGTTTTTCTTCATCACAAACGATGGTGATATCGGGTTCAACAACATTTTTTATATCCTCTTCCTCTTCCTCTTCCAGATCTAGAATGACGGCAAATGGTGCAGGATATACCTTACAATTCTTATCGATCAAATAATTGGCTATTTGCCTGTGGATTTCAGATAAGATTTCTTGATGAATTCTAGATGGTGCAGCCTGCAAATATGGTGTTCCATTTATGATTTCAATCCTCTCATCCTTTGGCCAAGATAAATAGTCCACATACGTATATTCTCGTTCTTCTTTCGGTAATGACACGTAAATCACTCCTAATGAAGATATTATTTTTCATTTCATTATACCATTTATTACTATAAAACAAAAAACAGTCAATCTTAACGTATGTGTCAAGTTTTTCTCTGCCGTAGGAAGGCGCCATGGACAATTTCTTACGCTTTTTTTCCAAAAATTGTCCGCGGGAGGATTCCATGGACTACTTATAACTTTTCCTTTTAGCTAGTTAGAACACCAACATATATCCTCGAGTAAAATTTTGCACATACATGCTTAACATTCTTGGAGTAACCAGATATCTTTTATCATTTGAAATTTGTTGAATCTCCCTTTACTTTCAAACTATTTAAAACTTCATATAACCCTGATACAGGACTACAAGTCACACTTTTGATATACTTGAAAGTAGGGAGTTTTTATGCTTTCTAATCCGCTAAAAAAGAGGAGTGACGTTATATGAGTAATTCTATTCCAGAAATCACACTAAATGATGGCCTTATCATACCTTGGATAGGATTTGGTACATATAATCTTAATGGCAATGAAGGGGCAACTGCTATAACAAGTGCAATTGACCTAGGTTATCGATTAATCGATACAGCTTACAATTATGAAAATGAAGGTGCTGTTGGTGAGGCTATTCGCCGAAGTAGCGTTCCAAGACAGGAATTAAAAATCACTTCAAAACTACCAGGTCGTTATCATACATATAGTAAAGCCGTATCGACCATCCAGGAATCTTTATATCGGGCTAATCTCGATTATTATGATTTATACCTCATTCATTGGCCGAATCCGAAGCAAAATCATTATATTGAAGCTTGGCAAGCATTAATTGATGCTAAAAAATGGGGACTCATTCGTTCGATTGGCGTTTGTAATTTCTTACCTGAACATCTTGAACGTCTTGAAAAGGAAACAGGAGTGAAGCCTAGTATCAACCAAATTGAACTACACCCTTTTTTCAACCAAGAGGAGCAAAGAAAGTGGCATGTGGAGAATAATATCGCAACAGAATCATGGAGTCCACTAGCACGAGCGAATGAAGTATTTCAAAATAAAACTTTACAAAAAATAGGTATCAAGTATCAGAAGACGATTTCTCAAATTATTTTGCGCTGGCATTATCAGCTAGGGGCAATCTCAATCCCCAAAAGCAAATCACCAAAGCGGCAACTTGAAAATATATCCATTTTTGATTTTTATTTAGATGAAGAGGAAATGCATATGATCTCTGAACTAACTCACCCAGATGGTAGATTAAAAAACCAGGATCCTGCGATTTATGAAGAATTTTAAAAACATAGGGATCACAATTACCCTACGTTTTAAATTATTTAGATTTCATCTGCCATGTAGTTTTTTGTTTCTACACTTTAGGATTGTTTATTTTCTTACCCGTCAGTGGGACTATTGTCTCAGCCATGACAATAGTCCCATCCGTTTCGGAAGATTTTGATTTTTTGTATAAAAGTTTGTTAAAAAACTCACGTAGTTATTTTCTGATCAATTGGTTTCCTAATTAAACAGATGCTGCCTACTATTACAAATAATACTGTTTGGATCAACGTTGCCCCTAATGTTAGAAAAAACATAAAAATACCTGTTATAAGAACTGGAAATCCTTTTGTTTTTATTTGTATTAATATATGTTCAAATTAAATCAATTCCCGAGCCA
This sequence comes from Pseudogracilibacillus sp. SO30301A, assembly GCF_037072025.1. Taxonomy (NCBI): domain Bacteria; kingdom Bacillati; phylum Bacillota; class Bacilli; order Caryophanales; family Bacillaceae; genus Pseudogracilibacillus; species Pseudogracilibacillus sp. SO30301A. The sequence continues at coordinate 71,143 of NZ_JAXHDD010000010.1, forward strand.
ATAAGCGATAAACATCCAACCGCTTTTCCTGAGAATGTGGAATACTACAAATCATCGCTTCATCAAAACCATAAAATTCTTGCTCTTTTTGCAATAAGGATGCGATTTCTTTTACTGAGCCTACTAAATGCAGTTTACGGTTTTCCTTGATTCTCATCCGATCCATTTCAGTCAATGGATAATCCTTTACTTCCTCCGGTGTTAACGCTTGGATCATGCGACCTTGCTGTAGCAATAACCGAGAAATATCTTGTGGACCAGCTTCAAATTCCGCTTCTTCTTTCGTTTCAGCTGTTGTTACCATATACGTAACAATCGTTTCAGGTTGCTCCATAAATGCAGACGGTTTAAAATGTTCTTTATACACTTCTATAATTTCTTTCGTCAATTCACCATTAAAAAACTGGGCAAAAGAATAGCCAACACCCATCTTTCCTGACTTTATGGCACTGCTACCACTTGAACCTAACATCCAAGCTTCCGGTAACACAATATTTAATGGCGACGCAATCGTTTTATCATACAATCTATCTTCAGGAACTTCATCATTTATTAACTTGAGAGCAGTATCAAATTTTTCATACATATTATGTACCATCGGCTGGCGTCCTTCCGATAAAGCGTAAATCGAGTAATTATCCCCACCAGGAGCACGACCTACGCCAAAATCAATTCGACCAGGTGCAAAAGCGCTAAGTGTTTTAAAAACTTCTGCTAATTTAAGTGGAGAATAATGCATCATCATGACCCCACCAGTGCCAATTCGAATATTTTTTGTTTTTCCCGCCAAATGAGCAGCTGTCACTTCAGGCGCTGAACTAGCAAAAGCTTTCGTTCCATGATGCTCCGCCATCCACATTCGTCTATAGCCTAATTCATCCGCCAAAATCGCTAGTTCTTCTGCCTTTTTTAATGCTTCTTCGGCAGTATTTCCTTTTGATACTGGGGCTTGATCAAGCACACTTAATCTCATGATTATGACTTCCTTTCATAAATTTCAACTATTCCTTAGTTAGATTATTTTTTTCTTGATGAACGCTCAAAATATCTTTTAATGTTCTATGTATGTTCTGCAGACTAACTAAAATTAAACCAAGCATAATAAATGTCACTATTTCACCTGTTACTATAGAGACTAATGCTAAAATTATTGCATATAAAATATAATACCAATTATTCATTCAATCCACCTCGCAAAATAAATTCCTTACAATAACTGTACCATAAATCTAATTGACGTTTCCCTTTATATGTTTTAAATAAAAAAAGAATCACCATATAATTTCCAGTTCATTTGGTGACTCTTTTAATAATTTTCAATGACGTTTTACATTTTCTGATTGTTCATTTTGTTTTTTTACTGCCTCTACATCTGTATCGCTATAAATATGTGTATTGCGACCACCTGTTGTTTTCGCAATAAATTCAATCGCTTCATTATAAGATAGGCCAGACCTTCTCGCTTGTTCCTTCATTGCTTCAATATCCGTTCCTGCAACAGTATATTTTCGGTTCTCCTTTTCCACAGTTATCCCTCCATTTGACGTATTTTTATTAGTTTGCGTCAATAGATTCAGATACATGCATCCCTGGAGGTGTTAATAGGTATTATAACAGTAGTAAGACAACCATATTTAATTTTGTTCTATGTACAAACAATTTACAACCTCAGCATTATCATATTTGAAACGTCCTTCAATTATAATTTGTTCGGGTTTTCAATTGTCAGTGAGTATACGTCCCCGCAAGATGCACAGCATGAAATAAACATTCCTGTTCCGAGTGAAAAGAAAGGGTTATCTGCTTTTTTCACTTTATCATATCCTGAATTCCCAATTTTGCCCGTCTTGCTTTTTGTATGTCCACATTTTTTACATACGAAATTCTCATCATTATTTTGCATATTTTATCGATCTCCTATTTTATTAGTAAATACTTCTCAAACCAACGGCAAATATGGTTCAGTCGTTCAATTCGCATTTTCGGATCGCCACTTCGACTTAATTCATGATTCGAACCAGGAAAACGAACAAATTCCACTTCTTTTTTCAAATGTTTTAAAGTGACATATAACTGTTCAGCTTGCTCAATCGGACAACGAAAATCGAGTTCTCCATGTAAAATGAGAAGCGGTGTTTCCACGTTATCTGCATATTTTAATGGAGAAATTTCCCATAGTTTTTTGGGATCATCGAGTAGATCAAATCCATGTTCCCATTTATTGAAAAAGTATCCAATATCACTAACTCCATAAAAACTCAACCAATTACTGATCGAACGCTGGGTAACAGCAGCTTTAAACCGATTCGTATGACCTACAATCCAGTTCGTCATAAACCCACCATAACTTCCTCCAGTTACCCCTAAACGGTTTTCATCTATAAAACTGTATTTTTCTAAAGTATAATCAACAGCGCTCATCAAATCGGTATAATCTTTCCCACCGTAATCGTGACGGCAAGCATCAACAAATTTTTGACCATATCCATGACTTCCCCTAGGGTTTGTATAAAGTACTGCATAGCCCTTTGCGGCCAGAAGTTGCATTTCATGGAAAAATGTTTGCCCATACATCATATGAGGTCCACCATGAATTTCCAACACGAGAGGGTATTTTTTCCCTTCTTCAAATCCATATGGACGAAGAAGCCAGCCTTGAATTTCCCAACTGTCTTCTGCTGTAAAATTTACCTCTTCAGATGCAATTAATTCTACTTCCGACAAAAATTCAGCATTGGCATTCGTTAATTTTGAAAGTTCATCATTTGAGTCTAGATAAAAAAAATCACATGGTTTTATTGGAGAACTAATTCCTAAAATAAAACCTTCTTCATTATTAGAGGAGAAACCAAAAACATGATTATCTTTTTTATATACGGTTTCCAATTCTCCTTCCATATTCACAGTAAACAGGCCTGTTGCCCCATGATCTGTTCCAATAAAATAAATCTGCCTCTCATCTTTAGACCAAACAGGCCCTTCTTCTGACTCACCAAGTCTCGTATCTCCGATCATTGAGTCTCCTAGTTGAAAGTCCCATTTTTCGCTTAGGACTCTTCGCACTCCTGTCTTTACGTCAAACACATAAATTTCGGTTAAAGTGGCTCCAGCAAAATCAAGTTCATGACCGAAACAGACAATCTTATTACCACTTGGGGAAAAACTTGCATTATCATAAGCACCTTTTCCATTCGTTAACTTCGTAATTTCTTTCGTTGACATATTTAACGTAAAGAGATCATTCGTTAACTCATAATCTGCTTCCTCATTTAAATTTGCAGCAAACAAAATAGTGTTACCATCTGGTGAAATATCTTGGTACACATGGTCTGTATCAGCGGTAGTAAGTTGGGTAAAGATTTCTGTAGCAACATCGTATAAAAAAATTTGGCTTTTTTTATCATCCAAAAAACCACTTGCATCTGCTTTGTATTTTAAGCGGTTAATGACACGAGGCTGTTTATTTTTTTCTTCCCGCTCTTTTTGGAGTTCTTCTTTAGTTAGCTCTTTTTGATTATGTATGTCTTCGTAATTTTCCAAACGTGCTGTAAATAAAATGAACTTACCATCTTTAGACCATTCAGGATTTATAGCACCATTTTTAAACGTCGTGATCTGTTTTGCCTCTCCACCATTTAATGAGAGCAACCAAATTTGCGATGTACCACTTCGGTCTGACTGAAAAACAATACTTTTACCATCCGGTGAAAAACGAGGATGACTGTTCTTACCTTTACTGAACGTCCATTGTTTAATTTGTTTCGTATCGAATTCTTGAAAATATATCTGAGATTCATAGTCTTTTTCATCGTTTACTATCGTTGATACAAACGTATAGCCCTTGCCATCAGAAGATACTTGTGGATCACTATACACTTCTAATTTCGTTAAATCCTCAGCTAAAATTGCCCGTTTTTTCTTCATCAAAATACGCCTCCTTAAACACTCAGAAGTCTACTCATTTATTAACGTTTTTTCTTCCGTCTCTTCCGCTTTTTCTTCTTTTTATTTGCTAGTTTTGAAACTTCTAATGTTCTTAATCTTTTTGGTAGTTTTTTACATTGGGCTCCCATGTACATTTCTGCCAACGGGTAAAAAGATTCGGGATCACCTTGGAAGAGCTCAAGTTCTAGCCCAACCTGATAACCTTTCATTTCATTTATTTTACCTGCTACTTCCAATTCTTCCTTCGTTGGAATAAACGGAATCTCCCCATTTGAATTCTGATAAATATAAAATAACTCTGTTAAACAACAGGCAAGCATCTCTCTTAATTTCTCTGCAGACAATAAATCATATTCACTAGCACCGAGAAGCATTTGTTTAAAATGATAAGCAGATTTATCAAATTCCTTTATTTGGACAAAATACCCACCAAGTGAAAAATGGGATTCTATTTGCCCATGGTCTATTTCTATAGAATGTTCATACACAGCTGCCGCTAGTTCAGGTCGATTCCCTTTATCGTATAAATTACCAAGTCGATTCCATATAAATGAATTCCCCGGTTCTTCTTTTAGCAGTTGTAAAAGGTGCATCTCGCCGTCTGAACAATACAAATGCCAACTTCCATCAAATAATAAACTTTTCCCAAATGTACGTTTCTTTTCCATTTTTGGTGAACCAATTGATAGCTCTATCAGTCCAAGAACTGATGCCATTAGAAATTTACTTGGCATTTCCCAGTTTCCAGCATCATTACAATGCTTACATCTAAAATAGCCAGTAGTTTGAATAGAATTTCCTGGCTTTTCAACTTTACTCTCATCCGTATTAATTAACATCAATCCAACATCATACTTGCCCTTTCGACCGCAAGATTTACACGTTATCATGTAAGAATTTTCTCCAAATTTTCTTTCAATCAACTCTTTTTTTCTATTAATTAAACTAGCATATTTCCCGGGTAACCACGATCGTGTTGGTGAATTTGGGATGTCTGTAATTTCTTTTCCTGTCAACAGTTGAATCAATAATGGATTAATTTGTGCGCCTGCCACTTCATTCACCTCTTCAAGTATGTTTGTCTTTTAGGCTTATAAGATCTCTCTAATATTTTCCCATCCATAAACTAGCTCCGTTAATTTCCTGCCGCCAAGTTCTATTTCAATCGAATCTATTTTTGTTGCCCCTAATGCTTCATAAAAAACCTTAGATATATTTTTCTCAAGTACCAAGACTATCATAGAGTTAATATTTTGTTCTAGTAAATCATTAATAACTGGCTTCATCAATTGTTTTCCAATTCCCTTACCCTGATAATCTTTTAAAATATAAATTGCATAAACTTCCCCTTTGTAACCTGGATAATTCCCACTTCTTTCTTCTCCACCTATAGAAAAGCCGACAATTTTTCCATTCTTATCTTCTGCAACATATATCGTTCTATGTGACATCGCATCACGCCATATTTTCTCACGATCTTGATACGACATCTTTTGTAAATAATCATTAGGTACAATTCCTTTATACGTTGTTCTCCAACTGTCTACCTGGACGATAGCAATCCCTTTGGCATCAGTTTTTACAGCTTTTCTAATTTCCAAGTTTTTCGCCCTCCTTCTATTCGTATTAGTAGTTTTTTTAGCTAATTTTCTGATAAAACACATGGTATGGGAAAAACTATAAATTTAATATTGTATATTAGGTGGAGTTTTTCTCTCAGTAAGAAAGGAAAAAATCTTGCATTACCCTATGAATATATTACACTAACTTCTATTCACCTCCAATTTTTTAAAGTTTAAGTTACCCGAATAAACTCTTCTCTTAATACTCCCATTAAAATTGTATCATGAAATTTTCCGTCATAATATAACTTATCCCTAATGATTCCTTCTTGTTTAAACCCAAGTTTTTCATATGATTTTTTTGCTCTTGAATTAAAAGAGAAAACTTCCAATTCAACTCTATGTAAATTTAATATGTTGAAACCGTAGTCCAAAAACGTTGACATCGCTTCAGTGCCATATCCTTTTCCCCAATTCTTTTTTTCAAAAATTGAAATTCGAACAATCGCATTTTGATTGTGATGATCGATCTCCATCATCGCTATATCCCCGATAGGTTCATTGTTTTCCTGCAAGCAGATAATTAAATCTATCCTGCTGTTGTCGTTTGATACAGCGTCAAACCAATGGTGCATTCTTGCACGACTGAACACTGCTTGAGTACCTGTGAGTCGTCTTGCTTCTTCATCCCAAAATGCTGCGAACATTACATCTAAATCATCTTTCTCTACCGGTCGTAAATAAACTCTTTCACCCTCAATGAATTTGATTGGATCATTATGACTCATCATTTTCCTCCTCGACATTGATACGAGACCTTTCACTACTTATTGATTATTCGTTCATACCTATTTTGTTCATGAACTCTTTATATAAAACGTTTCGCAAACTATTCTCCTACATAATGGGCAAAAGCTTGAACAGGATGAAAGTTTGATATTAAGAATATCACTCCATTCCTCTCCCCACTATATAAATGAATATGAGAAAGAACCGGAGAAAAACAATCCAGTTTTTTTATCCCAACTAAAAAAATTGTACAATAGCTCGATTAATAGGGACAGCTTATTTTCTAATAGTTAAATCATATTTGAAAGACAGCCTCAGAACTATTCTACTGTAAACGACTTCTCAACTAACGCTATTTGTTAGATTAGCCAACAATACATCAGGAAGATTGGAATATTGAAATTTGCTTCCCGACTAACATAACATTCTATCTAAATTTTGAAGGGGGAGTCATTCTTAGCTTTAATGATAAAATAGTTTATTTAAAGTATATATTAGTAGACTACGATTAGAAAGGTTGTTCTATACGCATTCGTTTTATTTTTGGTTAAATTCTTTACGTATTTTTTTCAATCTTGGATAGATATTTAATTTGCGGTATAAAGTTGTGCGACCTATACCAATACTTTCTGCAGCTTTGGATATATTCCCATTAGCTTGTAGGATGGCTTGCTCGATAGTCGCTTCCTCGTCGTGGAATGTTGTGGTTTGTTGGGTTGTTCCTGTGAGAAAACGCATGTGTTCACTGCGAATCACAGTCGTGTTTTGTTGAAAGTAAGCCTGGTATGCGGCTTGGCGTAATGTATGGCGTAGTTCGCGAATGTTTCCCGGCCAATGGTAAGCCTTCATTTGTTTTTGTACGGTATCGCTTAAAATAAATTGATCCACATTTACTTCGCTAGCAATTTCTTTTAAAAAATGATGTGACAAGTCAAGTAAATCTTCTCGTTCTCGAAGTGGTAACAGTGTTAATTCGATTTCACACAAGCGGTAATAAAGATCTGCACGGAATTGGTTGTTGTTAATGTCTTTCACTAAGTTACGGTTGGTAGCAGCAATTATCCGCACATCAATCGGGATGGAACGATGTGAACCAATTGGAGTTATGCGTTTTTCCTCTAGCACTCGTAGAAGTACCACTTGGGAACTGAAAGACATCTCGCCGATTTCATCTAAGAACAATGTTCCTTTGTCAGCATCGCGAAATTTTCCACGCTGACCTTGTTTGTTAGCACCGGTAAATGCGCCTTTTTCATAACCAAACAGTTCAGATTCTATTAATGATTCAGGTATGGCACCACAATTTACAGTGACAAGCGGTCCTGTTCTTCGGCTAGCAAAATGAATTTCACGGGCGATTAATTCCTTACCAGTCCCAGTTTCCCCACGAATATATACGGAGGCATTAGTAGGTGCAATATTTCGGGCAAGTTGCAACGTTTTATACGCCTTTGGGCAATGCCATATCGACTTTTTGTCCGTAAATGAAACCTGTTTACTTAATTGAGAGTTGGTCGGTAATGTAAGTACTGAACGATATGTACGCTTCCGATTATCTTTAATAGCTTCAACTGTCCATAACGTTTCGTTTTGTTTCATTTTGACTTTAAAAATATCATGTTGTTTACCAGATAGAATTTTATTTACGTGCTCTTTTATTAACCAGGAACTGAGTGGTTGACCGATGCATTTTTCTTCCGATTCCTCGAAAATACGAGCTGCACATTGATTTATTCTCGTGACAAGCCCTTCCTCATTAACAGCAATAAAAGCACCTTCATATGAATTAGCAATCATCGCTGATTTTCTTATATGTAAGGTCAATTCACGACCTGGGTTATGGAGTAACAATCGAGTCTGGCATGCTTCCGCTGCCGCCATGACCATTCCAAATGTGCGTGGATGGTGAAGGTGCACATCACCGCTCACATCAAGAACGCCGAGCAACTTACCTCTCGCATCGTATAACGGTGCAGCATAACATGTTAAAAAATGATTACTATGAGAGAAATGTTCCCTGCCGATAATATGAATTGGTTTATTTTCATATAATGCAGTTCCGATTGCATTCGTTCCTTTCACCTTTTCACTCCAGTTAGCCCCTGATTGTAACCAAACTTTTTTTGCACGAGTTACAAACGGTGGATCTCCTTTAGAAAACACGATGTATCCATCGACATCAGACACAAGTACCATAAATAAAGATCTTCGTAACTGAAAATACAAATCGCTTAAGACTTGAGTACACGCTGTAAATAAAGAAGATAGCCGTTCTTTTCTTTCCTTAAGCTGCTTGTCTGACAACACATTATCTTCAACATGTACCGGATCGACACCATAAGAACTACTTCGATGCCATGAGACACGTAATAACTTGTCCTTCTCCATCCTACCCGCACCTTTCTGAATATTCTTATCATTGATTATATGTTCCATTATAGTTTCAGTCAAGTGTACCATGATACAAAAATTTGGAACATTTTGAATAAGGTTACTCGTACGGGATGTGTTGTTGGCTAGTTCGAATATTGGCACAATAATTGCATATATAATTATTAAAGTCCAATCCCTACACCGTGGATTAGCAGCAAAGTAGACATGTGAATGAGGAGGCGCAAATACGTAAAATAATTCCACCTTTCATTTACAGGATAAAAATGAGGACAGTTAGGAGGTGTTCGTTAGTTTGCAAATCAATTACAACCACTATTTTCAAGCTAAAAGGGAAACGATTTGGTCGTATTTGCAAGATGAAGATGTACTTAAGAAAACATTACCCGGCTGCCGAGAATTTGAGCAAATCGAAGCTAATTTGTACCAAGCTGAACTCGGTATTGATATCGGCCCGGTAAAAGGCAGTTTCGAAGGTAAGGTTCGCTTATCCGAACAACAGGAGCCTGAATCTTACCGTCTCTTACTTAAAGGAAAAGGAAAACCGGGAGAAATTGATGCCGATGCTTTAATTACCCTAAATGAAACCGAGGATGGAACGACCTTAACTTGTGTAGCCGATGTGCATGTGACAGGAGTATTAGCTAGAGTTGGCCAACGAGTAATGGGGAGCGTTGCCAAATTAATTTTAGGAAGATTTTTTAAAGCGGTTGCTGAAGAAATGAAACAGTCTGCTTAAAATAGTTTTGTCAGGCGAAAGGGCAATTGGAAGTTAATATTCTTAGGAGGTGTCGGTATTGTCAAACCCGACTGTGGAAGTGACGATAACAGTAAACGGCATGCAAAAGAAAGCGGAGATTGAACCAAGGATGTTACTAGTGCATGCTTTGCGCGATACGTTCAATTTGACGGGCACGCATATCGGTTGTGACACGAGTCAATGTGGTGCTTGTACAGTGCTTCTCAACGGAGAAGCGGTGAAGTCATGTACTGTACTGGCAGTTCAAGTGGATGGTGCCGAGGTGACAACTGTAGAAGGTCTTGGTGAAATGAACGATTTACATCCGATACAAGAAGGGTTTTGGGAAAAACATGGGTTACAATGCGGCTTTTGTACTCCAGGCGTAATGATCGCTGCTGTTGATTTATTAAAAAATAACCCACAACCAACTGAAGCGGAAATCCGTAATGGGTTAGAAGGTGTTATTTGTAGGTGTACAGGGTATGAAAACATTGTTCGTGCAATTCAATATGCCTCAGACAAGATGACTTCATCAGAAGCAGAGAAACTATCAGTGATGGTTAGTGATCTAAAGGAGGAGAGTTAAGTAATGGCAAATATTTTTGGAACACCGCTAAAAAGGCGGGAAGATCCAAGGCTTATTACAGGTAAGGGCAAATTTACTGATGACATTCAGTTGCCAGGTATGCTTTATGCAGCGATGCTCAGAAGTCCACATGCCCACGCAAATATTAAATCTATAAACACCGTAAATGCGGAACAAGCAGACGGTGTAGTCGCTATCTATACCGGTAAAGACCTACAAGGAAAAATGGAACCGATTCCAACAGCATGGTTGCCGCCTGACTCGAATATACAAACACCAGACCATCCAGCCCTCGCAATGGATAAAGTTCGCTATGTCGGGGATGCAGTGGCAATGGTTATCGCGGAAAGTCGCTATGCTGCAAGAGATGCACTCGATTTAATCGATGTTGAATATGAAACATTGCCGGTAAACGTTGACCAAGAAAAAGCAATGGCGGACAATGCGACATTACTACATGACGGTGTCGAGAACAATCTTGCATACCATTGGAAAGCAGGTAGTGTAGCAGAAGAAGTTTTCGACCAATCCGAAGTCGTCATTAAGCAACGATTTCGTCAACAACGACTTATTCCGAATCCGATGGAAATGCGTGCATCTGTCGCCGATTATAATTCAGCGAGTGGTGATATGACGATATGGTGTACATCGCAAAATCCTCATATTCATCGTTTTATTCTTTCTGGTGTGCTCGGTATACCAGAATCCAAGCTACAAATCATTTCCGTTGATGTTGGTGGTGGTTTCGGTTGTAAGATTGCAGTTTACCCGGGTGAAGCACTTGTTGGTTTCGCTGCACGTGAATTAAACCGTCCAATCAAATGGGCAGAAGATCGCAGCGAACATTTCTTGTCAACAACACACGGTCGTGATGTTATTTTGGATGTTGAACTTGCTGGGAAACGTGATGGCACATTCGAAGCACTTAGAATCAAAAATATTGCCAACATGGGAGCATATTTATCCACAGCAGGACCTGGTGTCGAAACAATTTTATTCGGGTTGATTACACCTGGACCATACAGAATTAAGCATGCACAAGTGGAAACTTACGGTGTGTTTACGAATACGACTCCTACAGATGCTTATCGAGGGGCAGGTCGTCCAGAAGCAACATATCTCATTGAACGAATGGTTGATTTATATGCAAATGAAATCGGCATGGATCCGTTGGAAATTCGCCGCCGCAACTTAATTGGAAAAGACGAATTCCCATATGATAATGCTCTTGGTTTACAATACGATAGCGGGGATTATGAACGTTCCCTTGATAAAGCGCTTGAGATGCTAGATTATGAAAAATTCCGATCGGAACAAGAAGAAGCAAGAAATCAAGGTAAATATATAGGTGTCGGTTTTTCAACCTATGTGGAAATTTGTGGTCTTGGTCCTTCAAAGGTAGCGGGAGCGGTTGGTTTCCAAGGCGGTTTGTGGGAAAGTGCGACTATTCGGGTTCATCCTACGGGGAAGGTGTCCGTTTTCACCGGTACTTCTCCACACGGTCAAGGTGAAGAAACTACATTTGCGCAGATCGTCTCACAAAAATTTGGAATTCCACAAGAGGACATTGAAGTGATTCATAGTGATACGGATCGAATCCCAATGGGTTGGGGTACATACGGTTCTCGTACAACACCAGTGGGTGGAGCCGCCATAGCGATCGCTGCAGATCGGGTACTGAATAAAGCGAAAAAAATCGCTGCTCACATGCTCGAAGCTGCAGAAGAGGATATCGATTTTGTGGATGGATCATTTCAGGTAAAGGGTGTTCCTGATTCAGCTGCTTCTTTCGCTGACGTTACGTTACAGGCTTATGTTGCATGGGATTTACCAGATGGAATTGAACCAGCACTGGAAGAACAGGCATTTTACGATCCAGACAACTTTGTATATCCATTCGGAGCTCATGCCTGTATCGTTGAAATTGATGCAGAAACTGGCGAAATTGAAATCAAGCGTTACATCGCAGTTGACGATCCAGGTCCGGTCATTAACCCAATGGTAGCTGAAGGTCAAGTTCATGGTGGCATCGTACAAGGTGTGGGGCAGGCTCTATGGGAAGGTGCCGTATACAACGAACAAGGACAATTGCTTTCTGGTACATTTATGGATTATACGATGCCAAAAGCAAGATTTTTCCCGAATTTTGAAGCGGCATTTACGGAAACTCCTTCACCGGTAAATCAACTCGGGGTAAAAGGGATTGGAGAAACTGGTACAATTGCAGCTACACCTGCAGTCGTTAATGCAGTTATTGATGCGTTGGAACCTTTTGGTGTGAAAGAACTCGATATGCCACTTACACCAGAAAAAATATGGAGCGTATTGCAGAATGGGAGGAAGACGGAATGATTGCTAATACTTTCGCATATGAAAGAGCTGTCTCGGTCGATGAAGCACTTCGTCTGCTGAAGGAGAGCGGAGGCGATGCAACAGTCCTTGCCGGAGGGCACAGTATACTGCCTCTTATGAAAATTCGTTTGACGACATTGGAAAAGTTAATCGATATCAGCCGCATTCCTGAATTAAAAGGTATCCAGCAAAAGGGTGACCGCTTGGAAATTGGTGCATTAACTACCCATGCTGAAATTTCTAAGGATCCAACTGTGAAAGAAACGATTCCTGCACTTGCAGAAGCAGCAGCAAGCATCGGAGACATCCAAGTTCGAAACCGTGGTACAGTTGGGGGCAATATTGCTCATGCTGATCCAGCTTCCGATCTTCCTGCTCTAGCCGTAGCATTTGATGCCAATATTGATATACAAAGTACAGAAGGCACAGAAACATTCACAGCTGAAGACTTTTTTCTTGGTCCACTCATCACGGCAATTCCTGAAAACAGCATCTTAAAAACAGTCTCATTTGCTATTCCACCGAAAGAAGCGAAAAGCACTTACGTGAAGTACGCTCATCCTGCGACTGGTTATGCAGTTGTTGGTGTTGCAGCGGCTATCGGTCAAATGGAAGATGGGATGATTACGTACGCTCGTGTTGGTATTACTGGTGTTGGTGATATTGCTTTTCGTGCAGAAGAAGTGGAGCGTACATTGATTGGTAACAAGCCCACAGAAGATTTAGTTCAAGAAGCAGCTAAAAAAGCAACAGAAGGACAAGAAATGGGCAGTGATCTATTCGCTTCCGAAGAATATCGCCACCATTTGTGCCAAGTTTATACGAAACGAGCGCTAAATAAATTGCTGTTTTGATATGGTAAAGAGGCGACTCGTTTTCGTCATTACAGACTAAATAGCGTTTTAGGACGAATTTTAAGGGACTGAGACAAATGTATTTTTTATCAACAAAAAATACCAACTAAAGTAAGCGCATATAACCCACTTCGGAAATATACATCCATCACACATCCTAATGTGGTCGATGCCCCTCCGATGTACAGCGATGAAGACAAGGACGACTAGTGTCGGCGTAGCCAACCTTTACGGGGGACGAATGCGTAGTTACAGTCAGGACGTGAGCGCCTCTAGCCTACAGGATCTACTTATATTTCTTAAGCTAGACTAGTGCATTGTTCTTCTCTTGGGTTTGTCTTATTAGTTATGTTTCAGAGCCCACACGTCCTACTTTTTTCGCTAAATTTGCGTCCCTACTGGAAAAATTTTTCGGTAGCTTACGACGTATCCTAAAGTTGGGCAGTAGGATTTCTCGCTCCGTCGTTAAAGTCTCTAAATTAAAACGAAAACGAGTTTCTTTTCATACTATTAAAACATTGCTTCACATCATATTCATACTTACATATAACTCAAAAAGGAGGTAAGCAATGGTTTTGATTCAAGAAAAATTGCATAAACAAGGGTACATAGCTGATCGTTCACTTTCCGTTACACTGCAACTTGTTATGGAACTGGAAAAACCGTTACTCGTCGAAGGTCCTGCGGGGGTCGGAAAAACAGAACTCGCCAAAGTCCTCGCCTCTGTCCTTGAGACGAAACTAATCCGTCTTCAATGTTATGAAGGACTTGATACTACAACAGCGCTATATGAATGGAACTACCCAAAACAAATGCTTTATATCCGTATGAGCGAAAATGATTTTCCTACAGACGAGAAAAAAGCACCAGATATATTTGATGAACAGTTTTTGTTACGAAGACCATTGCTTGATGCCATAACGGAGGATGAAAAGGCACCAGTCTTGCTTATTGATGAGATTGACCGTGCCGATGAGGCTTTTGAAGCATTCCTCCTTGAAGTATTGGGCGAATTCCAAGTGACTATTCCTGAATGGGGCACGATTAAGGCGCAACATAAACCATACGTAATTCTAACATCAAACCGCACACGAGAACTAAGCGACGCATTAAGGCGGAGATGTTTGTACGAGTGGATCGATTATCCAGACATAGAAAAAGAAACGGACATCTTACGAGCAAAATTACCGGGAATCGAAAAACGGTTGGCAAAACAAGTTGCAAGTACAATGCAGAGACTTCGTGACCTGCCTTTCTACAAACCACCAGGAGTAGCGGAAAGCCTCGACTGGGCACGTGCACTATCCATGTTAGTAAATGCAGATGATGACGAACTAGCCGTTACAGATACACTTGGTTGTCTTGTAAAGGATCGCAATGACTGGAAATTGCTTACAGAAAATATAGACATACTGCGTGAAGTCGAATGATGGAAACGAAACACATTGAGACTGCTGCTCAGATATTTTTCAAAGATATGAATAGTTTTATCTACTACTTACGGGCTGAAGGTTATACCATCACAACCGAGGAAACAATTGCAGCTTTTCGTGCTCTTGAGAAGCTTCATTTATCCGATGAAGCAGAAGTTTTTCTTGGTTTACGAACAGTACTTTGCTCTACACGTATGGAGAGAGATAGATTTGAACATTTATTCACAGTATTTTTTCATGGTACGCAAAATGAGAATGATTTGAAAGATAGAGCAAATGGAAGCCATGCTAATAGAGACGATGAAAAAGAGCAGAAACCGACCGAAAACGATGATGAAGTGATAGAAACTAATATAGCAAGTGAAGAAGCAGACGCTACTGAACGTATCGGACAAAAAAATAGCTCTGATGGGATGACTGAAAAAAAGGAAACTTCTTTTTTACAAGCAGTGCTCCAAAGTCAAACCGCATCAAAACAGATCAGAACTGTCTCTGTTCCAAGTGATCACTATGCAGATTTATTAAAGGCTGCTCGTTTGTTTATCCACTCCGTACGGTTAAAACCGAGTCGGCGTTGGCAACCCCAACCTAATGGTAGACGAATCGATTTAAGACGGACATTTAGAAAGAGTATTAGTACAGGTGGATATGCCATCAATCCAGCAAAATTTGAGCGCTGTAAAAACAAAGCACGTTTCGTCTTATTATGTGATGGAAGTCGCTCAATGGCACCATATACGGAATTGTTTTTGCAGTTTGCTGCCGCAATACATCGAGAAACAGCACGGACGGAACTTTTTCTATTTTCCACTGAGGTAAGGAGGGTGACTCACTTACTTAAGAAAGCTTATCCACCTCACAATCTATCACTTCGAAATCTTGGTTCAGAATGGGGTGGTGGCACATGTATCGGCGAAGCACTAACTAATGTTATACAAGAAGAACAACCCCAACTACTGTCAAAACAAACTGTATTCATTATCTTTAGCGATGGTTTGGAAAGTGGCGAACTAATTGAACTAGAAAACGGAATGCGAACACTGAAACAACGGGTAAATTGCATCATCTGGCTTAATCCGCTTAAAGGTAAATCGGGATATGAACCATTGGCACGTGGCATGCGAATCGCGCTTAAATATATAGATATTTTCGCAGAAGCACACGATGTAACAGCTTTTTATAACTTGGCACAATGCTTGAGACTAAGGAGGGAATAAATTGAAAGAGAATAAAGATATCGTCAAGGCATTGGAACAGGCCTACCAAAATGGCAAACGGACTGCTCTTGCTACAGTTGTTGGAGTTACCGGCTCAGCTTACCGACGTGAAGGAGCAAAAATGCTCGTTGATGAAGATGGGAAAACGACTGGAGTTATTTCCGGTGGTTGTTTGGAACCCGATGTTGTAATAACGGCACAACAAGTGATCGAAAATGGAGAACCATTATTAAAAGAGTACGATATGGATGAAGAAACAGTATGGGGATTAGGTTTAGGCTGTCCAGGGATTGTCCAACTGTACATTGAACCTTTATCGGAGGTGAAAAATGCGTGAAACAACAACCTTTCAATAAATGGATCGATTGTGTCAAAAATGATCAAGCGGGAATGCTTGCCACTATTCTTAACGGTTCAGAAATAATTCACAAAGGAAGCAGATTGTTTGTTTCTGAAAATGGTGAAATGCGTGGTAGCCTTGGAGATATTTTTCTAGATGAAAAGATCGTTAAGTTGGGGTCAGAAAGGCTTCGACAAATGGTTCCAGAATCGAAAACACACATTTTTGATATCAAAGGAAAACCCATTTCTGTTTTTCTCGATGTGCATATTCCGTCTCCCAAGGTAATGATCTTTGGTGCTGGTCATGATGCAATTCCAGTGGCATCATTTGCGCGACATAGTGGATTTGATGTCACTGTGATTGAT
Source organism: Pseudogracilibacillus sp. SO30301A (assembly GCF_037072025.1). Classification (NCBI taxonomy): domain Bacteria; kingdom Bacillati; phylum Bacillota; class Bacilli; order Caryophanales; family Bacillaceae; genus Pseudogracilibacillus; species Pseudogracilibacillus sp. SO30301A. The sequence continues at coordinate 87,722 of NZ_JAXHDD010000010.1, forward strand.
CAACGTGAAGCTTTTGCCAGTGAAGAACTGTTTCCAGAGGTAAACATCATACTTGCTCGACCTGAACATTTGGCAGACAAGGTTGCCCCCGATAAACGGACGTTAATTATCATTATGAATCACCACTTGGATAAAGACAGAGATTGTTTACACTTTTCCTTGGAATCTAAGGCACCGTATGTCGGTTTACTTGGACCACGGAAAAGGTGTAATCGATTGTTAAGGGAGCTTGAGTCAAAAGGAATAAAATTTTCGCAGGAAACATTGTCCCGACTGTACAATCCGGTTGGTCTCGATATTGGTGCGGAAGGCTCGGAAGAAATTGCAATCAGCATCGTTTCGGAAATGATTGCTTTCAAAAATAAAAAAATTGGCAAGTCGTTAAGAGAACAATATAAATCTGATGAAACTTATAAACTAGCAGAATAAAGGTGAATTGATTATGACCGCAATATCCGCATTGATTTTGGCTGCAGGTACAGCTAGTAGAATGGGACAAACGAAACAATTACTCGACTTAGGTGGTGCTGCGTTACTAAAACGTGTCATCCAAAATGTGAAAACCTTCCCTTTTACTAAAATAATTATCGTTATTGGACATGACGCTGAAAAAATACAAAATAATATCATCATGAAAGGTGAAAGATGTCGCTGGGTTTTCAATCCGAAATATGCCTACGGACAAAGCCACTCTTTGAAAATAGGTGTGGCGGCGATTCAAACCAAACATGTCATGGTATTTTTAGGGGATCAACCCTTTATCAAAGACACAACGATTCTTAAGATCTATGAAAAGGGAAATAAATGGGGGCGAAAAATGCAATCTCCTTTTGTTGTACGTCCTATTTATCAAAACATCCAAGGACACCCTGTCTTTTTCGGTAACGTCAAACAAATCAGTTTCAATGAATTGTCTCAGGATCAAGGAGCAAAATCACTAATCAAACAAATTAATAATTATTATGAACTCCCTGTTACAGATGACGGATCCATCTTTGACATCGATACACCGAAAGCTTATGAAATAGCGAGACAAAGATGGGAATCCCAAATTAAGACCCCAAAACCTTAATATATTAAGGATTTGGGGCATACTTCTTGGGTTGGTAGAATGAATCATAGCAAGTCGTATAATATGCCCGGTGATAGATACCATTCATGCCATCGTGATAACTCCAACCCATTCCGTCCGTTTCCAGTACGATCGCATACAATCGATCCTTTAATTGATTAAATATCTTCTCATCTTTTTCACAGGCTACAGCTACTTTATGATATATAGTCTCCATACTGTCGTATCTGTTCTTCTGTATTTTCACTTACTGAAATCAAGGGTATTACCAGCTAATTGATATAAATAAACGGGAAAATTAAATGCTTTATTCTGTCTTTTCAAATTGAATTTCAATGATTTTTTCTTTGCTAAGACCAGTGGTTTCCATAATAAAGTCAATATCCATCCCTTTATTTAATAAACGAATAACAGTCTTTTCTAGTCTTAGTCTTAATTCTAGAGATTTTCTTTCAATATCTTGTTCCCTTTGCTGTATCTCTTGTTCCTTTTGTTCTACCTCTTGTTTCGTTTGTTCTGCTTCTTGTTTCGTTTGTTCCGCTTTTTGTTTCGTTTGTTCCGCTTTTTGTTTCGTTTGTTCCGCTTTTTGTTTCGTTTGTTCCGCTTTTTGTTTCGTTTGTTCCGCTTCTTGTTTCGTTTTTTCATACAATTTCTTCTTTCTTTCTAAGTTCTCCTCCATTGATCTTATTGTTTCACGATACGATTCTTCGTCTAGCAAACGTTTTAAGCGAGATTGATAAGCTAAAAATTGCTCTTGCGTCATACTCAACTCCTCCCATTGTGCAAAAGCGTCCCGTAACGTTTCATCCTTCATGGCAATCTCCTCCAGTTCTTCATAAATTTCTTCATAGACTTTCTTGTTTCTACCATCGACCATTCCAAGCATTAAAAGCCATCGTGCCATCACATTATTCCAGGGATCTAACTTATCCGCTTTCCAGTCTCTTATTAACTTCGTCATCTCAATGAAATGAAATTCCATTACATCCGTCAATTTAATGTTTTTTGTACTTTCACGTAAATGAAATATCGTATGAAATAAATCTATTTCAGACATCATATTATAGTTTAAGATGTTAATAACAATGACTGGTCGCAATTTCCTGTACTCCATACCTTTCTCAAGGGGAGAAGAATAAATTCCAGACCAGTAGTAAATGGAGCGCTTAACCATATCATACTTATTTGAAAATTGAATTTCTACATTTATTCTCTCATTGGCGTCCGTTAACACTAATAAATCCAGTCTAGATTCCTTATCTTCTTCGTACTCCCTGCCAGTTTCCGTATTCAAAAATGTAACCTCTTGAATTTTGTTTCTTCCTGATTTTTGTAAAATTGCATTTAAAAATTCAATGGTGATTTTCTTGTTCTTTTCGTTTCCAAAGAGTTGTTTGAAAGCGTAATCAATTTTTAAATCCATTAGCCTCTCTAACGGAATCCGTTTCAGTAGCTCGGTTCTTCTGTTTTCTTTTGTCTCTTTCTTTTTTTCACTATATTTATTTGTGTCTTCTTGTACCCTAGAAAAAGGAAAAAAAGTAGGTGGACTTTCATAAATTAATTCAGTTTGTGCCATATAAACACTTCCTTCTAATATGATGGGATTGCAAATAAATGATACTATATATAGTATACACTAACCGATCATCAAGAACAAACGTTCCGAATCAGGTGATGCTTTTTAATGACACTTAATACATATCACAAGTGATAACCACTATAGAATTTTGCTGACTTACATGTAATAATAATTAATTATGGTTTCCAATTAAAGGGATCCCATATCCTATCTACTTTTTAAATCCTTCATCGACTAAAGGATTTCCTTCTTGGTCAACCATAACAGTGAGACCGCCCCCTGCGCCTGTATGGTTTAGCATATAAAGAACGCCGGTATCATTGTCACGGATGATTTTAAAAATTTCTAATTTTCCCTGCATATAGATCACTTCAAATCTTTTCTTACTTATTAAAACCCACTCCCGTTTTAGTTTTATATCAAAAAACTATTTCTAGTCGATTTACATATTCCTACAGAAATAATACTATTCCCCAGTCCTCTGTTCACTATCATCGTAGTAATTTCTTTAGACTGACTTATTGATCTTTTCAATGATTAAAGGTATTTCTATTAATATATCAATGCTGAAGTCCGCCTCAGAACTATCCCATTGAGAATCTTTTTTCCAAATACTTTTCATTCCAACTTCATTTGCGGCTCTTATATCATTTATTGGATGATCTCCAACAAAGACACATTGATTCGGTATTGCACCAAGCCGCTCAGCTGCTTTTTCGAAAATAAAAGGATTTGGCTTTTTGATTCCCTCCCATTCAGAAATTAATATCACTTCAAACTTTTCTTCAATTCCCAATGCTTTGATATTATCCATTTGAAACTGTCCATATCCGTTTGTAATCATCCCTAAAGTGATATTACACCCTTTAAGCGCATCCAACATTTCGACTAGATGATTAAATGGGACACAGCAATATTTAAAATTAGCTAAATAATCTTGCAGTAACTCTTCCCATGAAATTGCTTCCATTGCCAATTCATCTGTCAATTGTTGGTATACCTTATCTTTCCAGACGTAGCCACGGTCATCCAGCTCTATAAATCTAGTAATATATTTTTCTTTTGGAACACGCTCAATATATTTATGAAGACGTTCATATTGAAGTTCTATAAACTTTTTGACGGATACATCACGATTTAACAACGTATTATCTAAATCGAATAATACTGATTTTATCAATACTCTTTCCTGCTTTCACCATTTATTTCAAGATCAATATCGTGGACTCTTACCATAGACCAAATAGTATTCCAATTCTTTTTTCTTACTCTTTTATCGTACATATACATTCTTTCCTTTGTTTCCATAAAAAAAGGTGTAGGCTTGATTGTTACGTTGACGGCATCTTGAATACCGTGTGGAGCTGTTAAAATAACTCTATCTATTCCATCTAGTTTTACTCCTAAAGCTGTTGCTGTTTCAGGAAATTTTGAAATTGCGTCTTCTGAAGAGGTATAAGGTGAAATTCCATTATCAACGTGCATCCTCGCCTGATTTTTAACTGACCATGGAATAGAAGGAGCCAAAAGAAATAATCACTTCTCCAATTTTCTGTCCGTTACATCACTAACATTTAAAGGATCAAAAAAAATTACATCAACGTCTGGCAAGGGAGTTCTCTTATTAAAACCATGTACATGATCCCATATCTTTGAACGAACAAATCCTGCACAAATCCACCAATCAGGTAAATTTAAAGAATTTGCAAACTTTAATACCTCCATCATCCATCTATCTTTTTCAATTAGTACTATAATATCTTCTTCATTTTTAATCATTACACAAAACCCCTCATTTTTAATCAAGTGTTTTATAGTATCCTGTCGCTCTGGCCTCAAATCCTCTATTCGTGTAAAATTGATGTGCTTCACTACGCTCACTTCTGTTTCCACTATTTAATACTAATCTATTTGCACCTTGATAGTCTGCCCATTCTTCTGCTGCCATTATTAGTTTTTTGCCAATCCCTTGTTTTCTATAATCAGATTCAACTACTAATGCTACAATTCTTACATAATTATCATTTTTCTCGTAATGATATCCTAATATCATTCCGATCATCCCTACAATTTTTTCATTAACCTCGGCTACTTGTGTACTATAAAGATGACAAGAATTTATTTTTGAAAAACGCTGTTCCATCTCCTCTTTCGTAGTTGGATATCCTAACTCGCCCATCAGCTTTGCCATTTGACTAATATCACTTTCGATAGCTTTCCTGATCAATCTGTTCGCCTCCTGAAATAATTTTTTTTGACAACAATAACTAATTGTGAATTATTGGAAAATGTTTATATATATTTCAATAATCACGACCTTTATACTGAAGAATTATCGGCAGCTGCTTTTCTTCTAAAGCCGCCCTATATAAACTAATATTTCCTTCAGTTGGTTGGGATGCATCTGATTGCACCTCAAAATTTTCATTTAAAGATATCGTCCAAACTGCTTCATCATTTTCCTTTAAAACAACAGCCAATGTCCCGTATTGAACAATGTTTTCCCATTTAAACAATTCCGTTTTACCATTTGTAGTAACAGAAATGCCTTCTGTATTACTTATAACTTCTGCATTATCTGCCTGCCATTGTCCGTTAATTTCAGCTCCTACATAATAATAAGAAATACCATTTCCTCGGTCACCATACGTACCGATAAACTGCTGAATCGTATTGTTTTTGGCTTTATATGTTACGGCTGCTACATCATTTGCTAGCCATTCTACATTAAATTCGCCAACTGTTTCATATGGTAACTTTTCTTTTGGACGAGCCAGAATACCATAATGAACCCTATAATAAACAGCATCCCCACTATCTACTTTTTCTTTAATAGATAAAACATTCTTAAAACTAGGTGAGATACTAATAATATTGTTAACTTGGTTATTACTTATAATAAGTAGAAGTATATTACCAATAATGAAGAGTCCTATCATACTAGATGCTAATAACTTAAATGTTTTTGTGAAGTTAAATATGAGTAAAATGGATAATAGTAAACAGAGAACACATATAATATTAATGAAGTAAAACAGACGGTTGTCAGCATACTCTACTTGATATTTAGCATGAACAAGTAAGTAACCCATTTGAAGACAAAAAAACGCAATTGCAAAAAGAAAGAGAATATAGCCAATTATTTTGATTCGTTTTTTCTTATTCTTCTTCACTTGGCTGTACCTCCATCAAAAAATCCCATGTTTTTCCGTTGTCTTCTGAAATGAACTTTCCTTTTACGTTTCCACCTTTATAGTCACCATTAGGTCCCTGATTTACTAATACTGCTAAATGCTCTCCTTCCGTCGTTGGAACTTCAGCAGTAACGAAAATTTTATGATACTTTTCTGGGATATTAAGCACTGCTTGATTCCATGTATTACCACCATCTTTAGTTACATAGAAATCTGGTTCTTCAGGATTAATTGTTCCATAAGATAAAAATCCTGTAGTTTCATTGACGAAACCTCCATCTGAAATTAATCTTGTATTACCGGAGTCATTCGTTTGCTCCCAACTCGTCCCACCATCATGCGTTAAAAAAACAGCAGAGTATTCCTGTGACATCGTTCGATCTCCTGAAATGATCGCATAGCCAAACTGATCATTTAAAAAGTCTAATTTTCTAAATCGAATCGGTGGGAAAGGTTGTGCAATCAGACTATCATCCCATGTTTCTCCCTGATTTGTAGAATGTTTCATTACGATCCTATCTCCATCAGCATATAAAAAGGCAGCACGATCTTCTATAAGCACATAGCTACCATCAATTAATTCTTGTTTATTTCCACTATACTCTCCTGCAAATAAGATCTCTTTTTCAACGGGGACTTTTACCCAATCATTCCCTTGATTGTATGTAATATGAAGTGCATCATTTTGTAAAGAATAATCAATCGTATTAGAGTTTACCGGTTGTAGAGTCTCTTCTCTAGATGGTTCTAATTCATCTACCGTATTCTGCTGACTGTCATTTAGCTCACTTACATACGGAAACGTGATTTTCCCTTGTCTTTCATTAACATATATGCCGATACTTAATCCGATCATCATTATTATTGATAGTGCAAGAATGACTTTTTTCATGAGTAAACTCCTCGTTTTTTATCTAAACACTTCGCTTTCTAACAAACTAACATTCATTTTACCATATTTTCACACTTATTGTTCACATAGAAATAGTAAATTCTGAGTAATCCGACTAATTGCCAACAAAATAAAAACATATGCTCAGATTCCAAAACTTAGGAATAGATGAGCAGTATGTTTTAAAGGAAAAGCGCTATGGTTACCAATCTATTTTGACCCTTCCGTTTGGGTGACACTAGATTGCCTCGTTAACGAATAAATCGCACATAAAAAAGCAATTACGACAACTCCCGAACCTACATGAGCGGTACTTACTACAGAATTAAAATGACCAAGTGTAATTCCTCCAATTCCAGATCCTAGGGCAATTCCTAGCTGCAAAGCTGAGTTATTAAGGCTCTGGTGGATATCAGAAGATTCAGGATCTGTCTGGATAACGTAACTTTGCATCGGTGGCGTTAAAGCCCAGCTAAGTACTCCCCAAATTACCATTACAACAAGAAATACAGGAAATGAAAATGTTGCGTATGGAAGAACATATAAAATTATAGCAAAGGAACTAATAACAATTAAAATGCTTTTCGGCGAACCGATTCGATCTGACAGTGTTCCTCCAAGTGCTCCTCCAGATACGGCTGCAAGACCAAATAAAAAATAACTAATACTTATCCATGTTGGACTTAAATTTAGAGTAGTCTCTAAAAAAGGCGTAAAATATGCATACAGTGTATAATGGCCTGCTAACATGAACATTAGTGCCAAATGTGCCCCAACAATTTTCAAATTTCCTAGCGCTTTAATCTGTGTAGATATTGCGAGTACATTCCCGGATGGTATTTGTTCTAAAAATGTATAAATTAGAATTCCAGAACCAATTGTCAACACGGCAATTCCGAGAAAAACTGAACGCCAACCGAACGCATTTGTAAGTAAAATCCCAATTGGAACCCCTATCACTAGTGCTGAACTTATTCCCATATATACTAAACCAATTGCTTTCCCTTGATGAGCGGGTTCCACAATCTTCGGAGCTATCGTTAATGAAAGTACAATAACTAAAGCAGCACTCATCGCTGTAATCACTCTTGCAATCATTACTAATGTATAAGTTGGACTAAAATAAGTCATTAAGTTTCCTAAAAAAAATATTGTTAAAGCAATAAGATATAACTTTTTTCGTTCAATTTTCGCTGTTAATGTTAACAATACAGGACCAGAAATAGCATAAACTAGAGCAAATACGGTAATCAGTTGTCCTGCTGTTCCAATTGTTACAGTTAAATCCGAAGCGATAATTGGTAAAATTCCTCCTACAATTAATTCCACCAATCCAACTGTAACTGCAGTTATTGCTAATATAATAACTTTAAAATTCATAAAAAATCCCCCAAATCCTACCATCAAAAAATTTCTATATGTTTTTATAATATACCCATAAATTCAAGAAGAAAAAGACATAAAAAAAACCCAACTACAATTGGCATTGTTTGTAGTCAGGATTTAACGGTTCCTGGTAGAGACCCTCAAACCATATTTTTGAGGTTATACATAATGTTCATTAAAAAATCTATTATTTAATATATCATGATGCTTCGCTTTTTTCAATTATGAAGTTTTCCCACGCAGGTCGGATCGCTCCGAAGCATTAAGATGTAAAGTTTTTTCTCTCTATTTACTTGCACGTGAAAATCTTAATTTTTTTAAACCTACGCTTAACTCAAATTGAGCAGGGTGTACACGATTTCATGCAATCATGGCGTAGAAACACTATAAATTGTTTAGCCCTTCATGATATACATCACTACTATGGCTTCGGCTGACTTCTCACGATAAACCTTTTTCGACCAGCTTTCACTCCTGAGCTGTTCGTGAGACCTCCCAGGGTAAGACAACTATCTTTCCTCTTTTACTCGCCTAATCTACTCTACAGGATTACGCACATCTTATTGGACTTTGACTTGTTATGGAGCCTTATCGCCTATAGAGCCTTGGTATCAGATTTCTGTTCGTCGAGCCAAGATTTTGTATACACGCTTCCTTCAGCCCTTACCTCACGATAAGCACCTTGCGTTTCTCTAGTGGTTGGTTGATGTGTAACCCCCACAGTGGACTTTCACCACTTAGATAGTCGCCATGCCTAGCACACATAAAAAAAGAATAGCAAATGCTACTCTTTTCTAAATAAATTCATTAAACAATCGTGCCCTGTTACGGTAATACTCCTCAAGAATTATATCCAAAAGAAACCGCAAATACTAAAGCGAGTATTGATAAAAGAATGATGACCAAACAAATTGTAGTTATTATTACTATTAGACTTTTAGGTATATCAGAATGCTTTTTCAAAGTGGCTAAGAGGAAAAACAGGCTTATAAATATAATAATTAAAAGAATGGAAAAGAGCATGTAACGCTCTTTAATCATAAACCACAAATCCATTTTATCTGCCCCTTTCCGTGACTCAATTGAACGATTCAGGCGCATACCTCTGATAATGCAACAACTGGATCCGTCTATATTTAATACCATCAATTTTAAATGTTCTTCTTATAATTTGTCAATCGCTTCCGGATAGTGCCTAAATAAGAAGTCACATATATTTCGTAAACAGATATGCTGCAACCCGCGCATATGCTCCCTTTTTAGTAAATTCACTATTTGCTTGTATAATAGGTAATAATGCTTTTACAAATCTTTGGTTACATTGCTTATTCTTAGTGGACGTATTTTTAAATCCTAGAAAACAACCATCATGTACCTGACAAGCCCTATCCAAATCATCAATAGGTGATCCACCTTTATTTCCTTTTCCGCAATATCGACCATAATTACCTATGGGAAATGCAAAATCAAACGTACTTATTTCTCCATCTTTAACCTCAAAATCTTCCATATTGTTAATAATATTAATCACATTTAGAGTTTCCGGTTGCAAACCATTTGATTCAGCAGCTACTATATCCAACTTAATACTTCCATCATTATACATAAGTTCATTAAAAAATCTATTATTTAATATATCATGCTGCTTCGCTTTTTTTCAATTATGAAGTTTTCCCACGCAGGTCGAATCGCTCCGATTAAGATGTAAAGTTTTTTCTCTCTATTTACTTGCACGTGAAAATCTTATTTTTTTAAACCTACGCTTAACTCAAATTGAGCAGGGTGTACACGATTATTTCACAACCCTTAGGCGATTCACCTTTCCTATACATAGTACATAAAATATATCTATATCTTAGAAAGGATTGATTAAAAAATGTACTATGCTCCATACCCATATTACGGTCATTTGCCAATGTGCAACTGTCAGAGACAAAATATATACCAAAGTATGCAGAATAACCCAAATCATTATTGGTCACGAAGGAATGATGACCAATGGATTCAATTAAGAGATCATGGCAAAGAACCATATGTCGTTAATATCGAACAGACTGCAGAACAAAATCATACATTTCGAACTGCTATATGGACCGGAGATCATTTACAAGTTACTGTAATGAGTATAGGCATAGGCGAAGACATTGGTTTAGAGGTTCATCCAGATACTGATCAGTTTTTACGAATTGAAGAAGGGCATGGATTTGTTCAAATGGGTAATTCAAGAAATAATTTAACATTTGAACGATCGGTTCGTGAAGATGATGCTATTATGGTCCCAGCAGGAACATGGCATAACGTAACGAATACAGGAAACCAAGCACTTAAACTATATACTATTTATGCGCCTCCGGAACATCCATTCGGAACCGTACATCAAACGAAAGCAGAAGCAATGGCTGAAGAAGAAAATTATTAATAAAATAAGAGTTAAAAGGGGAAAGTACGATCACCATTAAGATAATTTATACAGGTTGAATCGTACTTTCTGTTACGAATTAATTTTTTACTCTCTAGCAAAATTTTCTGAAAATTCATCCACTCATTTCCACCATTCCCGTTCTTCGACAGAATCACTTTATGGCGATATGTATTTCAATCTCTCCATTAGGAAAGTACTTTTCAAAATCATATGAGTAGGCTCTCTTTAGTACTCCTGCTTCTTCCTCTTCCCATATTTTACTCCAAGTGTTTAAAATGCCTTGTTCATCCGTAGTATCAACTTTATAAATTTCATATTTCTTTTTTGCTGGTATTTCAATAAATGATTCTCCAAATTCATCTTCAATTGCAACACTTAAGGAATAATCTCCTTTATAATCACTCTCATAGTCATAGTAAATTCCATATATACTATTTTGATATTGCTTAAGACTACGATAAGCTTCCTCCCACATCGTTTGAATTTTCCCCATCACTTCCTTATCTGTAAAATTATTTGTCCGAATAGAGTTAACCAAATACAATCTCATTTTTTCACGTCTCCTTTTTCTAAAATTTGTTTTTATAACGTTAGAGGACTATCAGGAAGAGAAAAGGCAAATATTAGATAAATTACTAGATTTGCTGGGATGAAAATGAATATTAATCTTACCGCAATAGAAGGAATCCCAAAATATTCGGCTAGCCCTCCGCACACTCCAGATAAAACTTTATCGCTTGATGATTTCCTTAATTATCGTTTCATAGTAGTGATCTCCATCTTCTCCCGAGAACTTTTTAATGCACTTACAATGTTACAACAACTATTTCTGGTCGATTAAAAATCCTTATGGGGATAATACTATTACTTAATCCTCTATTCACAATCATCGTTGTATCCTTCGTTTCATGTTTTCCGGAAGTATACTCCGGAAAGACACCTTGATTTGGTGCAACCAATCACCAACAAAAGGAAATCGAAACTGACCTCCATGTGCATGACCCGATAAAACTATATCCATATTAAATTGCGCATATAATGATAACAACTCTGGTCGATGAGACAATAAAATGTTAATACTTTTTTCTTCACCAACTCCTTTAAAAGATTGTAGAGCTTCCTCCGCTATCGCTTGCTCTGACTCGTTTCCATTCTTGATTTCAGGATCATCAATTCCCAGAAGATAGATTTTATCATCATCACTTTTAATTTCTGCAATAGTATTTCTCAAAATATGTATGCCTACATTTTGGAGTTTATCTTCTAATGAATCAAAAGTCCCAGACCACCACTCGTGATTTCCAGTCACATAGTATACTGGAGCGATTCCAATTAATTCTTCCATTAAAACAAGACTAATTTTTTCATTGTAGTTTTTAGAGTCAACTAAGTCCCCGGTAAGTACAATTATATCTGGATCGGGTTTTTGTACTTTTGTAATCAGTTTAATTTGATTTTTTCCGAATGATTTACTATGAAGGTCAGACAACTGAACAATTTTATATCCATTAAAATTTTTTGGTATGTTGTCCGATTTGAAGTCATATTCAGTTACTACAACCGAATTGTTTTGAAAGTTAAAAAAACTCGTTAATAAAATTAATCCCAACAAAATATATATCAGTCTTTTTTCAAAATTTACACCCCAGTTAACTGCTAGCTCTAAGGTTTATTATTATCGTATTTTTCCAAGTAGAAAGTTAAAAATAGTAAGCAGTCCAACCCTATGTTTCAAACTAACTTATAGTTTCTTTGCAATACAAAATAACTCTGCAAAGTCATTTACAATAGTCTTCTCGGGATTCTTTTTTATATCAAACTGAATCCTTTCCAACCCTTCTTCATAATCTTTATCATTTATTAAGTTTAGAACTGAAATATCTTTGTTCAAAACATAGTGTAAATAGTCGGCTACCTTTATGTTAGTCATTTGATACTCGATTTGAACGTCTACTTCAAAATCTCTACTTGTTAACTCGTTAAAAATAACTTCAATATTCCAAAATCTTTTTAAGTCTTCATAATAGGCAGTTGGAAAATAGTGATACAGCCACCATTTTTGCATTTCATGAATAGCAATATTATGTAGTTTAAAAATTCCTCCTTCTATTAACACACGATAGATCTCATCTAATGCTTGGCTTTTATTTTTGTAATGATGGAAGGCATAATTATTGGAAATAAAATCAAACATACCAGATTGATATGGCATTTCTTCAGCATAACCATAAGTTAAAGCAACTTTTTCTAATCTTTTTTTAGCTATTTCCAACATCTCTTTTGAAGCATCAAGACCATACCATTTAATATTATCTCTTTTAAAGTAATCAATTTGTTTTTTTAGAAAACTTGGCTTATCGCCAAGCCTTGGCGAAAGCCTTAGTTGCACTTATGCAGTAGGAAAGTTTTATACTTTCTTATCTGCCAAGATAAAGTCCCGTTCCGCAAGACAAATCCAACACTTGATATTCAACTTTACAGTTATTATCA
>NZ_JAXHDD010000011.1:0-95603 GCF_037072025.1 Pseudogracilibacillus sp. SO30301A
AGTCGAGATGGAGGTTTATATGTTATTGAAAGACATACTAGAAAAAGATTTTAATAAAATAGTCGAGGACGTTTGACAGATCCACAACAAGAGCTCAACTACTCTCCGTACAGTACCTGACTTGGATTAAATATGGCAGATGATGCAAGAAAAGTAGTCTCGGCATGTTGTAATTCCACTCCACGTGATGAGGCAGCGACTCAACATCTTTCCGATCCACTCCACTGATAAAGCGGCCACTCGACATCTTCCTAATCCAATCCAAATCATCAACAACATATCTTCTCAGTCTAATAATTCCCCTTAGTTAATCGAGTTATTAGCTTAGATAATAAGTAACACCTTTCTGTTAAAGAGCTTACCTCTAAATATTCATCTTCACTATGAAGTTCTCCCCCTATAGGACCTAAACCATCAATAGTAGCAACTCCAACTTCGGAAGGAAATGAAGCATCTGATCCACCGCCAGTATGAGTATCTTTAAGTTCAAGGCCGATGGAACGACCTACCTCTTTTACAACTTCAACTAGTTCTAAATTCTTTTGAGTTAGCTCCATAGGTTGTCGACCAAGACCTCCTTCTAAAATTATTTCAGCTCCTTCTACATTTGGTTGTGAACATATTTCTTCGATTTTTTTAGCAAGCCTTTTCCCTTGTTCTATACTAGATATTCGAATATCAATAGATGCTTCCGCTTTATCGGGTATGACATTTACAGCTTCACCTCCTTCAACTATTCCTACACTAATCGAAATTCCTTCGTCCAAGCTATTTAATTCTTCAAGTTCGACAATTTTATAAGCTAATTCCTCAATAGCACTGACCCCTTCTTCTGGGGATACTCCAGCATGAGCAGCTCTTCCTTTTACAGTTAATTGATAGCACCCTCCGCCCCTTCTTGACGATACGATAGATCCATCTTCACGTGCAGGTTCCATCACTAACGCATACTTTTTTGTTTCTGAAATTTTTCTAATCAACTGTTTAGAAGTAGGAGAGCCAATTTCTTCATCACTAGTTAATAGAATACTAATGTTTTTATACGATTCATCTCCAATGTGAAAAAGTCGCTTAACCGAATAAAGTAACGTTACTAAACTCGATTTCATATCAATCACACCTGGTCCATAGGCACGATTATCTATTATTTTAAATGGACGAGCTGTTGTTGTTCCATCTGGAAATACAGTATCCATATGTGCGAGTAGGAGTATATCTGTTTCCGCAGCATCTTTATGTTGAATAACTAAATGATCTCCTAATGTGTCATTAATAATTCTTTGATAGTCAAAACCCATCTTTAAGTATTTCTTTATTAATATCTTGCCGATTCGATCAATTCCCTCTTTATTGTTTGAACCACTATCAATATTTACTAACTTTTCAATCAACTCAATCATTGACTTCTCGCTTTCTTTTACAAAATCCATCTTATAATTCACATTCCTTATTTATAGTTATTGTATCGTTTCATTACACCAAGTTACTGCTTATTAACTAGATGACAAGCAACAAAATGTTCTTTCTCCTTTTCTTGAAATACCGGCAATTCATCTTTACAAATGTCAACAGCATACTTACATCTAGTATGAAACGGACAACCTCTAGGAGGATTCACTGGATTGGGGATATCTCCTTCAATTAATTGTTCATTCTTGCTATCTCTAAGCATTGGGTCTGGGATTGGAATAGCTGCCATTAATCCCTCTGTATACGGGTGTTTCGGATTTTTGAAAAGCTGTTCTTTTGTAGCTAATTCAACAATTTTACCAAGATACATAACAGCAATTCGATCACTAATATGCTTCACGACAGGTAATCCATGCGCTATAAAAATATAGGTTAAATTTAATTCTTTTTGTAGCTTAACTAAGAGATTTAATATTTGTGATTGAATGGAGACATCTAATGCTGATACAGGCTCATCACAGACAATAAGTTTTGGATGTAAGGCGATAGCACGAGCGATGCCGATCCGCTGTCTCTGTCCACCACTAAACTGATGAGGATAACGATTCATATAGATCGGATTAAGTCCTACAAGTTCCATCAATTCTACTATCTGATTATGTAGCTGTTCCGACGACAACTTTTGATGCGTTCTTAATGGTTCAGCAATAAGATCAAACACTTTCATTCGGGGATTAAGCGAAGAATAAGGGTCTTGAAAAATCAATTGTAAATCCGCCCTTTTTCTTCGTAATTCTTTCTTTGATAAAGTTGTTAAATCCACACCATCAAAAATGATCTGCCCTTCTGTCGGATCTATTAATTGGACAATCAAATTCCCAGTAGTTGATTTACCAGAGCCCGATTCTCCAACAATACCTAGTGTTTCTCCTTCTTTTACAAAAAAATCAATCCCGTCTACCGCATATAAATACTTTTTTTCTCGTTTAAAAAAGCCTTCTGAAACATTAAAATGTTTTTTTAATCCCTTTACTTCAAGTAGTTTTGGTTGTTTCACGTACATCGTCCTCCTTCTCCTCATGTAACCAGCAACGTACATAGTGATCCTTGTTTACCTCTAACATATGTGGAGGATTTGTACTACATTCTTTTAACGCAAATGGACAGCGGTCAACAAACCGACATCCAGTAGGATAATTTAATGGATTTGCAACCGTACCAGCAATCGATGTAAGCTCATCCTTTTCTTCATGTATTTTCGGAGTACTTTCTATGAGACCTTTCGTATATGGATGCTTTGGATCACGGAATAATGTAAACACATCTGTATGTTCTACGATTTGACCAGCATACATGACAACGACGCGATCAGCCATTTCCGCAACTACTCCTAAATCATGGGTAATTAATAGAATGGAAGTGTTTGTTTCCTCGATAAGTTTCTTTAGTAACTGGAGAATTTGAGCCTGAATCGTTGCATCTAGAGCAGTAGTAGGTTCATCAGCAATAAGCAGGCGGGGACCACATGATAGTGCCATTGCAATCATAACCCGTTGCCTCATTCCACCACTTAATAAATGTGGATAAGATTCCATTATTTGTTCTGCTCTAGGGATTCCAACTTGTCGCAAAAGATGAATACTTATTTCTCTTGCTTTCCTTTTATCCATCTTTTGATGTAGAATGATAGATTCCGAAAGTTGATCGCCAATTTTTAAAACCGGGTTTAATGAAGTTAATGGCTCTTGAAAAATCATCGCTACATCATTTCCACGAATCTTCCGTAACTCCTTTTCTGATAACAAAGTTAGATCTTTTCCATCAAACAAAATTTCTCCTTCAACTATTTTTCCTGGTGAGTCGATTAATCCCATAATCGATAAAGATGTAACGCTTTTACCTGAACCTGACTCGCCTACTAGTGCAACTGTTTCCCCTTCTTTAATAAAAAAAGAGACCTTATCTACTGCAGGAACAACTCCACTTTCAGTAAAGAAATATGTTTTTAAATAATTTATTTCCATGAGGTACTTCATCTAAAAACCCCTTTCCGAACTGATTTCCAGCCATCCATCACAACACTATCCCGTAAAAATACCATTTACTTATTTAACCTAGGATCCAAAATATCTCGAAGCCAATCCCCCAAAAAGATAATTCCTAAAACCGTAATCGTAATCGCAATCCCAGGAAAGGTAGCCAACCACCAACTTGTTGCAATATAGTCCCGACCATCACTTAGAATCGTTCCCCATGAAACTTGAGGAGGTTGAATTCCTAACCCTAAAAAGCTTAAAGAAGCTTCTAAAATAATAGTCGTTGCTACGCTTAAGGTCGAAATAACGATAAAAGAAGAAATAACATTCGGGAAAAGATGTCTTATAATAATATTCCTATTTTTTACCCCCATTGATTTCGCAGCACGGACAAAGTCTCTTTCTTTCAGCGAAAGGGATTCGCCACGAACCATACGGGCATAAACGACCCAATTCGTAATTCCTAAAACGACGATTAAAGTTGTAACTCCTGATCCAAATACACTTATAATAACTAACGCAAATAAGATATTAGGCACCGCTAAAAATGAATCGACTAAGCGCATAAGTAGATGATCAAAAATCCCTCCATAAAAACCAGCAAGTAAGCCGATAACGATACCAATTATTCCTGCTAAAATAACAGATGTAATTCCTACTAATAATGAAATCTGTGAACCATAAATAACTCGACTTAAAATATCCCTGCCGACATTATCCGTTCCTAGGATATGTTTATTACTTCCTCCCTCCATCCATGCTGGTGGTTTATGAACTTCCGTCGGGTTCACTACGTTCGGATCATATGGTGCTAAAATTGGAGCAAATATCGCAACGAAAACAATGAAAATAACAATAACAAGACCAACCGTTCCTGTCTTACTCTGAAGCAATAAATTGAACCATCTTTTTACTTTTGACACTTTTCTTCCAACCGTTTTGTTCATTGACTCCTCTATCACCGCGCTATTTTTCATTTGTTCTTCGTTCAATACCTTCACTCCTCCCCTAGTTATATTTAATACGAGGATCTAAAATCCGATACAAAATATCAGCTATAAGATTCATCAATATAACGATAACGGCAATGGTAATGACAGCAGCTTGTACAATTGCCATATCTCTCGTATGAACTGCCTGAATGAGTAACTGTCCCAACCCTGGCCATGAAAAGACCGTTTCTGTTATTAATGTGCCACCAATTAATGTTGATGTTTGTAACGCTGTTATCGTTATGACGGGAATTAGTGAATTACGAAATGCATGTTTGTAAACTACTTTAAAAGAATGCAACCCTTTACTCCTTGCTGTTTTAATATAATCTTGACTAAGAACTTCTATCATATTTGACCGAATAAGTCTTGTCATTTCAGCAGCTATACCTGTTCCAAGTGTTACGGCTGGAAGGATGAGATGAGCAATCGTTCCTCTCCCCGTCACGGGAAATAAACCTAAATGTACAGAAAAGATTAAAATCAACATAATCCCTAACCAAAAATTCGGCATTGCTTTTCCGATGACTGCTCCACCTGTTGCAAGTAAATCGATACTCGTATTTCTTTTCGTAGCAGACCAAATTCCTAAAGGTACCGATATGATAATTGCTACAATAATAGCAGCAATTCCTAATTCTAATGAAGCAGGTAAGCGTTCCATTACTAATTTAAAAGCATCTTCCCCATAACGAAAGGACTCCCCAAAATCTCCTTGTACAAGTTGCAGCAAATAATTCCCATATTGGACAATAAACGGCTGATCAAGACCTAACGACTCCCTTAACAATGCGATGTCTTCTGTAGATGCATCCTCTGGTAACATTAAAGCAACAGGATCTCCCGCAATAAAAACAAGTGCAAATACAATGAAGGAAATAATAATTAACACAGGAATTATTTGAGCAATTATTTTTAACAGATAATTAAACAATGAATGTCACTCCTTTTAAAAAAGAGTGGATGAACCACTCTTTTTTATTTTCTTGTAATCGTTTCAACATAAATCATTTCATCCATTGTCGGTTCGTATTGTATTCGGTCACTTACACCAATATTAATAGATTCTTGATGTAAAACAATATGTGCCGTATCGTCTGCCAAAAGCTCCTGTGCTTCTTTGTATTGTTCTTCTCGTTCTTCTACATTCATATTTTGTTCAGCTGCCTCTAGAAGCTCTTCTACCTCTTCATTCAAATAATCAATCTGACCTTCAAATCGTTCATAGTTATACCAGTCTAAAGCATTAGCAGCATCGAACATTGAGTTCCCAAGTCCAAGTAAGAAGGCATCTTCATTTTCTCCAGCATTTCTCATTTCCACAAAATTACTCCATTCTAAAAACTCTAAATTTACTTTAATTCCTACCTCGCTTAACATCCCTGTTACCATTTCAGCAATTTCAGCATCTTGTAAATAACGTCCTCGAGGAGAATGAAATGTCATTTCAAATCCATCTGGGTATCCCGCTTCTTTCAATAGTTCTTTCGATTTTTCTGGGTCATAGTTATACGTATCATATAAGTCTTCATGAAAACCAAAGTTTCCTGGAGCGACACGTGTAATCGTCGGCACTCCTGATCCGTGCAAAATATTATCGATAATTGCTTGATTATCTATTGCATAATCAATAGCCTGACGTACCTTTTTATCAGCGGTAGGGTAACCTTCCGTTGACCGTAGAAATATCATTAATGTCCGATTAGAAGTTTCTTGAGCTAAAGATACTCCCTCTGTGGAATTAATTCTATCCCAATCACTTGGCGGCATATTTACAGCAAGATCTACTCCTCCTGTTAATAATTCAGATACTCTTGTAGAATTTTCAGGAATAATTCGAAAAACTACTTTATCCCATTCTTCATTTTTCCCTTTAAAATAGTCTTCATAGACTTCAAATTCTATTCTGTCATCTCGAATCCAGTTCACAAACTTAAATGGACCAGTGCCGATGGGCTCTTTTAAAAAATGTTCCATTCCATTTTCTTCAATATATCTCGCTGGCAAAATAGCTGAACCAATTCGGGAAATTCTATTTAATAATGCTGGTTCAGGATTATGAGTAATAATCCGAAATGATAAATCATCAATAATTTCCACTTCTTTAATTTGGTTATAGTTGATATGGTCAAGCAAGTTAGAATCGTGTGCTACACGCTCAAGCGAGAACTTCACATCCTCTGAAGTAAGTTCATCCCCATTATGAAAGGTAACCCCATCTTTTAATGTCATTTCCCACGTAGTATCATCAATTAGTTCATACGTATCAACCAATTCTGGTTCGATTTCTCCTGTGTCATTATCTCGTTTAAATAAATAATTAAACATATTCACATGAATCGATTCTGTCGATGTGTTGACATGGTCGTGCACATCAAATGTCACCATATCAGTACCAAGAGCAATCTCTAACGTTCTGTCCTCTTTATTAGTTGAACTTGTACCACCACCATCCGAACCGCTCTTCTTAGCTCCGTTTGAACAAGCAACTAGCAAACTTATAAGTAGAATTAAACCAATTATGAAGACCCTTTTCTTTTCCATCTCTTTCCCCCTCATTTCATTCGTTATTTAAATACTCCATTGCAAATTGCGCTAACAACGCAGAACCAAACGGTAACGCATCTTCATCAACATCAAACAGTGGATGATGATTCGGGTATATACATTCTTTTTCATCATTAAAAATTCCTAATCGAAAGAAAATGCCAGGTACTTTTTCTGTATAATATGAAAAGTCCTCCCCTCCCATACTTGGCTGAACGATAGTTAGCTTGTTCGAACCAAGAATTTTTTCGGAAGCCTTGTGTAAAATCGGAATTAGCTTCTCTTCATTTTTAACTGCTGGATAACCTGAAACGTAGCGAAATGTATAAGTTGCACCCATCCCTCCACATATTCCTTGAATATACTGTTCCATTTTTTTCATCATGTCTTTCCGCTGATCTCTATCTAGTAATCTAACCGTTCCTTCAAGCTTGACCGAAGGCGCAATGACATTTCTTTTATATCCGCCACTTATTTTCCCGATTGTTAAAACGGTAGGCGTGAGCGGATCCGTTGTCCGACTTACAATTTGCTGTAAAGAAGATACAATCTCAGCAGCAATAGGGATAGAATCTACAGATAGATGAGGATGTGCCGCATGACCACCTTCGCCAATTATTTCAATGTCAAAAGAGTCTGCAAAAGCTGTTGCATTTCCTTTTGCCACTGCAATCTCTCCCGTTTTAGCTGTCGGATGAACATGTAACCCAGCTATCACGTCCACTTTAGGGGTATCTAATACACCTTCCTTCACCATTTCACTTGCTCCAGCGAAACCTTCTTCTGCAGGTTGGAAAATAAACTTAATGTTTCCCTTTTTAGGTCTTTGGCTATGTAAAAGATAAGCCGCACCAATAAGCATTGCTGTATGAGCATCATGTCCACATAAATGAGCGATCCCTTCTCTTTTTGATGCATATCGTTTCTCTTTTCCATCTTGTATTGGTAGCGCATCCATATCCGCTCGAAGCGCAACTGTAGGACCTGGTTCTTCACCGTGTAGTATTGCTACAATCCCAGTTTTTGAAATTGGATGTTGCAACTCAAAGTCTAAGTGAACTAACTTATTAATGATAAATTTAGAAGTCTCATATTCTTGAAACGATAACTCTGGATGTTCATGTAAATGACGACGCCAATCAATTAACGTCTGTTTTAGTTTTAGAGCTTCCTTTAAAAATTCCAGTTTATTTGTCATTCTTTTTCACCTCGATTCAATAATATGATCTTTTTATTACATATGTTGTTTGATCTTTGTGCCATCAGTACATTTATTGAACATTACAAGATTCTGTTTCAAAATATGATTCTACGATTAAAAATATTCTCCTATTATTAACATAAGTGTTTCATTCACAAGATTTCCTGCCATCATTCGATTCCTTTCTTTCTGTTTAGCTCATTTTTCCCTGCTCATATTTTCACATGCATTTAATATTCATCTCTAGTTAAAAAAATTTGAACTACATATGAATAAATCAAGTAATGGGAGAATAAGCCTTTACTAACACAATGATTATTTTGAAAGGAAAGGTGGTTAAGGTGACGACGAAGCTACTTGAAAAATTTGGCTATAAACAGGAATTAAAGCGTTCTTTATCTTTTGGGGATTTAGTAATTTATGGTCTCATTTTCATGGTTCCAATTGCTCCATTCGGAATTTATGGGGAAGTTATCATCGAAGCTCACGGAATGGTCGCTCTTGCCTATTTAATCGGAATGATAGGAATGATCTTTACAGCGCTTAGTTACGCACGAATGTCAGAAGCTTTCCCCATGGCTGGATCGGTTTATTCTTATGCTGGACGGGGAATTAATCAGTATGTAGGTTTTATCGCTGGATGGGCAATTCTATTAGACTATATTCTTGTACCTGCTCTTCTTTATGTCGTCAGTGCAACAGCGTTAACCGGAATGTGGCCTACGATTCCGGGGTGGATTTGGCTCATCGTTTTCATCGTGATTAATACAGTCATTAATTATTTCGGAATAGAATTTACTGCACGAACAAATAAAATTTTTCTCATCTTCGAATTGCTTGTACTTGTTATCTTTCTCGTTGTTGGAATTACAGCAATTGTAAAAGGAGTAAATGGTGCAGAATTTTCATTTGATCCGTTGTACAACCCTGACACCTTTAGTATGAGCGTTGTTATGGGGGCAGTCTCTATTGCAGTTTTAAGCTTTTTAGGTTTTGATGCGATTTCCACCTTATCAGAAGAATCCGCGGGTGGGCCAAAAGCGATTGGAAAAGCAACGATCTTCTCTCTTCTTATCGTAGGGGTTCTCTTTATGGTTCAAACATGGGTTGCCGCACTTATTTTTCCAGACTATCATGCTTTTAAAGATGTAGGAACTGCATTTTATGAAACGGCTACAATTGCTGGTGGTGAATGGCTTGGTATTCTAACTGCGGTAGCTACGGCACTAGCTTGGGGAATTGCTGATGCCTTAGTTGCTCAAGTAGCAATTTCTCGTGTGTTATTTAGTATGGGGCGTGATAGGAAACTTCCACATTTTCTAGCAAAAGTTCATCCAAAATATAAAACACCTTATGCTAGTATTTTAGTCATTGCAGTAATTTCTTTTATTGTCGGGTTAATTTTTATGGGATCTATCGGTATTTTAACGTCATTTATTAACTTTGGAGCGCTAACGGCTTTTCTATTCTTACATGTCAGTGTATTTGTCCATTATTTCTTGAGGAAGAAAAGTGGTAACGTTTGGAGTCATATCATTTTACCAGCAATAGGTTTTATCATTATCGCTTATGTATGGATAAACTTAGCTACACAAGCAAAAGTATTAGGAATAAGCTGGATGTTAGTCGGAATTGCGGTTGCCATCTATTTTGCAATGAAGAAGAAAGACGTATCGATTTAATCAAGGTAGGAAATTTTATTAAAATGAGGGAGGTATACACATGACTATTCATCGTCATCAACATACACATATAACGATTCATGATTTTGACACGCATAAACATTACGGCTGGGATCATTCATTCCAACCGATTGCCGAAGTGGATTCAGGGCAAACGATTACGTATCAAATAACCGAAGCTTCAGGTGGGCAATTTACAAAAAATTCAACAATTGAAAACGTTAAAAAAATTGATTTTGACAAGGTCAATCCTGTTGCCGGTCCCATCTATGTGAAGGGAGCAGAACCTGGAGATACTCTGGAAGTTGAAATGATTCATTTCCAACAATTAGATTGGGGATGGACGGCGATTATTCCAGGTTTTGGTCTGTTAGCTGATCATTTTTCGGAATCAGCATTAAAAATTTATGATCTAACAAAAGGACACAAAACGGAATTTTTGCCGGGAATTGATTTATTTGTGAATCCATTTCCGGGAACAGTTGGTGTCGCTTTACCTGAAAAGGGACATTTCAACGTTGTACCACCCCGCAAAAACGGCGGAAATATGGACGTCCGACATTTAACACGCGGAGCTAAACTATATTTACCTGTCTGGGTAGAAGGCGCTCTCTTTTCGATTGGGGACACACATGCAGCTCAAGGGGATGGCGAAGTATGTGGTACGGCCATCGAAGCTTCGATGGAGACAACTGTCCGTTTAATATTACACAAAGGCAAGCAGATTTCTGAACCTCGTTATGAGATCCCGGGTATTCCAACGCCTGATGCAGATAGTAAAGGCTATTTTGTCACAACTGGTCAGGGCACCGACTTGGTTGAAGCCTCCAAAAAAGCTATAAGCTATATGATTGAACATTTAGTAGACACTTATCGTATGACAGATGAAGAAGCATATATGCTTTGTAGTGTGGCGGTAGATTTACGTATAAGCGAAATCGTCAACATGCCCCATGTACTCGTATCTGCTTTTCTACCAAATGCGATCTTTTATTAAATATGGTAAATGGTAACGCAAATTAATTAAATTGCCCTCTTTAGCAAATCTACATAAAGAGGGCAACATAAACTAGTTCACTGATTTATTTTTCAGCCCATCTTTTTGAATATAACGATTTCTCCCCAACATATTTTTTGCGATTTTCTTTTACATGTTTTAATAATGCAACAATCAAAAAACTAACAATAACAAGCATAAACCAAGAACTAATTTTTCCTATATGAACAATCTCCCAATGCCCCTCTTGATTTGGATAACTCCATGCACCAAAAAACGTAGCGATATTTTCTGCTACCCAGATAAAAAAGCCTATTAACAAAAATGATAAAGACAGTGGCATCTTGTATGTATTATCTTTAACAGAAAAATAGACAAACGTACGTATAAAAATAAGCAAGGTCGCTATTTTCAATATCCAGCGAAAATCGTATATAAAATGATGTGTATAGAAATTAAAATATATCCCGGCACTAAGGACCAAAACGAGCCAACTCGACGGAAAATGCTCAAGTTTTAAATCTAACCTTCTCCACGCTTGGCACATATAGCTAGCAACACTGGCATACATAAACCCACTATAGAGAGGGACACCAAATACCTTTGAATATGCCTCTTCCGGGTAACTCCATGAACCCATATGTACTTTATATATTTCTAAGGATAGCCCAATCAGGTGAAACACACAGATTACTTTCACCTCGTCCCAAGTTTCCAGTTTAAAAATAACCATTAAAACTTGCGTCACTAAACATATGAACAAAATTAAATCATATCTATTAATAAATGGGACCTCAATCATTTTTGTAATTGCTAATGTCATAAAAATGATCACAGGAAAAAGACAAGCTTTTGCCTGCTCTACACCGAAATAAAATAATTGTTTCATCCTATCCCCTTCGTCTCGCTATTATTTTATAACTATATCATGTAAAGAGGAAAAGGAAAATATATATTTATACGTCGTATGTATCAAGTTTTTCTCTGTCGTAGGAAAACGCTGCGGACAAATTGTTGCGCTTTTGTTCCAAATTTTGTCCGAGGGAAGGTGCAGCAAACAAATTCTTACGCTTTTATTCCAAAAAATTGTCTGAGGGAAGGTGCAGCGCCCGACTTATGATTGTACATTTATGAAATTTTACACATACTTACCGTCACAGTTTTGCGAGCTTTGTGTCATCTAATTTGAGCGAAAGTATTGTCAGGAAAAGAATAACTTGCACCAAATGTTGTTTTTTCTCTACCAAAGTATGAATATCAATAAAATCCGGAAATGATCTCATTACCATTTCCGGATTTATTTACTTACTCGTCATTATACTTTTTAAAACAGTCTATGATCGTAGCAAAAATTACTTTGGCACCATAAAATATCGCCTTTTTATCAATATCAAACTTAGGATGATGATATGGGTAGATCAATCCCTTCTCCTCGTTTGCCGAGCCAATGAAAAAATAAGCCTAAGGTACTTGTTGAAGGAAATACGAAAAATCTTCTGCTCCCATATTTGGTTCTATTTCTTCTATATGCTCCTCAGGAATAACGTCTTTGGCAGCATTTATTAATACTCATTCATATCTGGATCGTTCTTCGTTGCTGGATATCCAAAATGATAATCAATATGACATCCAGCTCCAAATGCTTTACATGTATGTTCAGTTATCTGTTGAATCCATTCATTATTTCTTTACGGATCTGTTCATCAAATGTGCGAACTGTTCCTTCTAATATTGCTTTTCGGGAAATAATATTTAGATATTTTCCAGCTTAAATATAGGAAGTAGCGAACGAAAATAATTGTCATGCGAATGAAATACAGTTTATTGAAGAATATCTAATGTCATAAAACGGGAGCAAGGGGACAATTTATGCAAAAGCTTTAAATGAAAATACGCCCCAACGTTTATGAAACGTCCCCTTGTTCTGTCTATTCCTAAAAGAGATCCTAAATATGTTTCACCTTCTCTTTTACTTTAGTCAATCAAAACCTGTTCTCCTCCTCCTAACTTTATGTTTAAATCATAATCCTTCCCATGTTCAAACTCCTTCGTTAATGGATTAAAAACACTTAAGATAAGGCTGTTTGACTTGCTATCATACTGAACTAGTCTCATTCGACCTGCTCCACCGTATTTTTCTTCCTGCCAGTTTTGAAAAGATTGCAAAACAACATTCCCCTTGTCCGTTTTATCCACTCGATAACTTATATTTTTAGGTACATGGTGACCTGAAAAAACAGCAACAATATTCGATTGTTTCGATATAAATTTCTGCCATATCATTTCCCCATCATTGCCATCTTTCGTTTCTGGGGAATGAATCGGGTTATGTTCACTATGGCTGGAAGTTCTCTTTCCATCGTAATACATATAACTATGTGTGATTAGGATGCATTTCTTATTCGGGTAATTTGTTAACACTTGATGCGCCCAATCTAAAACACTGTCTCGTGGACCAAACTCTAAAACAAGAATAATCATTTCCCCGATTTTGTAGTAACTATTTTCCACTTGATTTTTTTCATAACTGCTAATATACCAATCTTTCTCCTTAAGTCTGTCATATCCGAAATAGTGATTATAGACGGAAAGATTTCTCCCATCTACTTCTGGATTAGGATGAGTAAGCCCTATCCCGATTACCTGATCATAATCATGATTTCCCGCAGCAAAAATAAGTGGAATTCCTGCATTATCTAGGAGCTGGAAACATTCCTTTGCCGTATCAAATTCATTGTTTGCTTGACCACCACCGTCAACAATATCTCCAAGCTGAATAACTGCATCAATCGGATGATCTTTACAGTATTGAATAATTGTTTTTGTCATGTTCAAAAATATATCAGGATGATTTTTCGCCATATATTGTGTATCAGGTATAATCAAAAAATGGTGCATCTGCTACTCCTCCTATTTTGCTTCGTTTAATTGTAAAGGCAGATCATTTTCCTTTAATGCATTTGGATAATCAAGATTAATTCCATCTAATTTATTAAACAAATGGATTCGTTCAAAATTCGGAACCATATAAACAGTGTCTCCTTTTATCCAATGTTTTAAGTTACTTAAAATGACAAACTCTTTCGATTCAAATTCAAGATGAACCCCATAATTTTCACCATAATTCTCAACGTACTGAACCATAGCTTGAAGCGCATTATTTTCTTTTCGATAAGAGAGCGTAAAATGTTCTGGACGAAAACCAAATATTAATCTTCCTCGTCTTTTCTCGTTTAAAAAGTTCACCCAGTTATTGTCCAGCTTAAGCTGCTGTTGTTGAAAATGTAAACAACCATCGTGATAATCACATTCCGTTAGATTCATAGAAGGAGACCCGATAAATTTAGCAGTAAATGTATTTTTCGGACGATGATACACATTTTCAGGTGTATCAATCATTTGTAACTCCCCTTGATTTAAAATCGCTATTCGGTGACCAATAGCCATTGCTTCCACTTGATCATGCGTAACATAAACCATCGTTTGTTGAAAGGTATCATGAATCTTCACCAACTCTTTCCTAGCAGACACTCTTAATTGAGCATCTAAGTTCGATAACGGTTCATCAAGTAAAAAATATTCACTTTGCTTCACTATCGCTCTAGCTAACGCAACTCTTTGCCTTTGACCGCCAGATAAATCGCGTGGCAAGCGATTTTCCAAGCCATTTAATTCAAGCATCGTTAACACTTCGGAAAGACGTTTATTAATTTCTTTTTTAGGCACTCTTTTTACAGCTAATCCATACGTAATATTCTTTTTAACCGACATATGTGGATAAAGAGAATAATTTTGAAAAACCATGGCGACATTACGCTTCCCACAATCCACATCATTCATGACTGTTTCACCCATGATTAATTGACCGTCTGTAATGTTTTCAAGTCCTGCGATCATCCGCAACGTCGTAGATTTCCCGCAACCAGAAGGACCTAAGATAACTAGTCTTTCTCCATTTCTTACATCAAAACTTAATGACTTCACCACTTCATGATTACCATAAGACTTTTGAATATTTTTTAATTGTATCGCATGCATACATATCCTCCTTTACTTAATTCCAGATGAAGCAAATGTTCCAATAATATATCGTTGAAAAATTAAATATAACGAAAGTGGAATAATTAGCGTAATAACTGAAACAGCCATAGCGACCGTAAAATTAGTTCCGCCTTCTGAACTAATAAACATTTGTAATGCTAAAGGTAAGGTATAATTTTCAACACTTTTCAAAATAAGAACTGGCCATACATATTCATTCCAAGCTAATATGAAAAACCAAATGCCTGTTGACGTGATCGCTGGACGCGTTAATGGTAAAACAATATCGCGCATAATATGTCTTTGCTTGATCTGATCTAATCGAGCTGCTTCAATCAATGAAATTGGAATCGATCGCATCGATTGTCGAATAAGAAAAATCCCTACAGCATCAGAAAGTTGCGGAAAAATAACCCCAAAAATATTATCCCCTAAACCAATCTTAGAAATAAATAAATAGTTAGGAATCATCGTTGCTGCAAAAGGAATAAACATCGTACCAATGAGTAAAAAGTAGAGAATCTTTTTTCCTTTAAACTCTAAAAAAACAAACGCATACGCAGCTAAAAATGCTGTCACTACTTTAAAAAAAGTAATAATTGTCGCAATAACAAATGTATTCCATGTAATCTTCACTACATCGACACTTTCAAATAAGGCATGATAATTTTCTAAAGTAAAAGGAATTGGCAAAAAATTAAGGGTATCATTATACGCCTCTTTTAATGGCTTAAATGACATACCTAAAGCAAATAGGATCGGGAATAATAATATAATAATGGTACTTATTATAATGACATGCCAAAAGACAGGCATTCCTTTTTTAGTTTTCATAGTACACACTTCTTTCCACAAAACGAAACTCGAAAATTAAGAGCAATATAAAGAAACACATCATTACCGTTGCCAATGCAGCTGAATGTCCCGTTCGATATAAAACAAAAGCTTCATGATAAATATGGTACATAATATTTGAACTCCCATAATTCGGCTCTCCTTGAGTAATCACCTTAATTGGAGTAAACACATATTGAAGTCCAAAGACAATTGTTATAATGAAAATATAGATCCCCGTTGCACTACTCATTGGAATAACGATCGAGAAAAATATTCTCCATAATGGCATTCCATCTAGTCTTGCAGCTTCGATTATTTCCCGTGAAACTCCATTAATCGAAGCATATAAAAGAATAAAATTATATCCGAACACTTTCCATGAAGTGATCATACTTAAAATTGCAATCGCCCAGCCATCGAGCTTACTCCAATTTGGCATCGGAATGTTAAATTGTTGTAAAATTAACGCCAAAGGTCCGGAAACCGGATTAAGCATCCATGTAAAGAGAATCGAGCTGACAACTAACGAAATAACGGAAGGTAAAAACAGAGTTGCTTTATAAAAGCTTTTCCACCGTTTTAGAACAATATCAATGACATATGCAAACACGTAAGGAATGCACAAATTAATAACCAACAAAATAAGAATATATACTCCTGTATTTTTAAACACTTTAAATGTTATTGGATCGCTTAAAACGGCAATGTAATTATCAATTCCAACGAATTCTTTCGTCGGACTGACCATATTCCAATCGTAAAAACTTAAAAATATCGTATAAGCAAACGGCCAAAACATGAACAAAATAAAAATGATAATCGTGGGAATTAATAATATATAAGCTTTCCAGTTCACTTCTCGAACGAAGGATTTCACTTTCATCGTACTTCCTACTCTCCATCCATCTTAGTTAAGAATTTGATTAATTTCCTCTTCTGTTTGCTCTAATCCTTCTTTCACTCCAACATCACCACCAAGGATTTGATCCCGAATGTCAAGTAATTTCTGCTCCGCTTCTAACCCAGCATCTCCTGGAAAAGATGCCCATGGAACAACACCTTCCATTTGTTCAATAGCTGCATTCATCATTTCATTTTCTTCCAAGAATGATTTTAATCCATCTTCTGAAGTCGCTACATCTTTTCTAGGTGGTACATATCCTGTATCGATCGTCCAAGTAGCCATCGATTCCACGCTGTATAGAAATTTCATAAATTCCCAAGCTGCTTTTTGTGTTTCTTCATCCTTTGCCGTAATAGCTAACATCGAACCACCAGCAGGTAAACGAACATCTTTTCCTTCCCAAACAGGAGATTTAATCGAAGCTGCATCAAAGTTTACGTTATCTTGAATTTGTGAGCGACGTGCAATTGTCGTATAAAGCATGGCAACATTTCCATCTATAAAACTTTGTACCCCTTCATCCCATGATACATGAACCGCACTTTTATCTTTTGTCACCATATCTGCCCATAATTCATACGCCTCAATACCTTCTTTGGAAGCAAAACTGGCTTTTCCATCTGTAATCATGCTTGCCCCATTACTTTCAAGAAGTGCTTGTGTGGCCCAATTATCATCTGGTTCTTGAAAATAAAATCCATATTTCCCTGTTTCATCAAGGATTTGTTTAGAAAATTCCTTCACTTCTTCCCATGTTTCTGGTCCTGATTCATCGAGACCCGCTTCTTTTAAAAGATCTTTATTAATATACAGAACAGGTGTGCTCAACGAATATGGAATACCAACCTGTGTCCCTTCCTCATTTTTAGCTAAAGATAACACATTCTCTAAAAAATGATCGGTTAAATACGTATCATCTTCCGGAAAATATTCTTCTATTACCTCTTCTGGAGAGCTATATTCAAAATTATTCGAAAAATACTCTAAAAAGGACCAACCAACTTGAACAACTGCTGGCGCTTTTCCAGCAGCTGCTTCTGCTTGCAAGTTTTGCATTAACCCTTTATACATATCGGGGTTATATTTTGGAACAACAACGATTTCATCTTGCTGGGCATTAAATTCATCCACAAGTTCATTCACTGCTTTTCCACCTTGGGTTTCTGCATTGACATGCCAATATTCGATTGTAACCTTATCCCCCTGCCCGTCATTATTTCCTTCATTTGCTTCTCCTTTACTACATGCAAAAAGAGCTAGTGCTAGCATTAAAAATAAACCCAATTTCAATGTTCTTTTCACTTTCATTTCCCCTTTTTCTATTAAAATAGTAATTTCTTTATACTTTCATCATACACAGTCATTATGTAATTTTAGTAAAAACGATATTAATTAAAGGTAAATTTATTATTGGACGGCAAAAAAAAACGCTCTCGCAACGGAAGATACGCTATTTCGAAGTGACTGTTTAAGCGTTCAGCTTCTCCCCATTATTATGGGTATACTTTCTGAAAAATCTTGAGGACAGCACAAACTAACATGCATCATGCCTTGGTTTATGTTCCTGACGGTCGAATAAAGTCTTTACTCGAAAACCAACTATCTACTAGAACACAGTTGGTCTTAAAGCCATGTTTGACAGCTCTTTTGAGCATACGAATGCCACTAGTCATTTTGTCTACTTTACGCTCCTTGGCAGTTTTTCCCATTTGACTGTGTATTCCTTTCTTTTTTATATTGCTTTTTCCGGTACTTCTTCTTTAGTGGCTTTTCGGAGTGAAAACTAAAATCTAGCGGACTAAAACTCTTTTCATCAAAAAATCCTAGCATATGATTCTTAAATCCCTAAGTCGTTTTCTTTTTTCTTCCCGCAACATGGTCATTAACATAGGATATGTTTTCGATTTTTCGACCAACTCGACTGTCTATGGTATCGTCCGAAATGAAAGCCGAATGATCTGCCACTTCTTTATTCGGATTGACTAGTTTTTGGAATTGTTTTGAAACATGGTCGAGCAAGTTTCGCCAAAGCATTTCTCATTATTTTTCAATCGATAAATCGCATCTTTTGCCTGCTCATCACATTTTTAAATTTGCTTTTATAAAAAAAACTATCTAGCAACATTAGTAGTAACATCAACATCAGCGTAATGATATCCGTTACGGAATAGCCCTGTTGTTTAGAAAATCCAGCCTTGTGACATAGTGAAGGAAATTGAAGGTTCTCATTATATCCCTTATAATAGAATTAATTGAAAACCCATGAGTTTGGAACACCTTTTCAATCTCTTTGGTTTTTTTCAGCATAATAACACGTCCTTTTGTTTAGATTTGGTAAGGGAACTTATTCATAACAAAAAGTCAGTGATTATGCGGGTTTTTTAATGATTTTAAGCCCTTTTAATACTCCATTTTTTATTGATTGATCAAGGTGCTAAACTCAAGGTTTAATTATTTTCTAATTGGGGGAGATATAATGGAAAAAATAAAAGTGATTTATAAATTTAAAGACGGAGAAATTGATAACTTGAAGGAAACTGTTGTGTATAGAATTGATGATAATAATATTCTATCTGAAGAAGTCGGTGATCTTGTGATAGAAAAAATAACATACGAAACAGAAGAAGGTTTAATTATAGATTACGATGATAAAGAGTATATACCAGCTATAAGCATTAGTTTGCAAAATGTAGATATTAACATAACTGACCAAGCGGTAAGAAGCTTTGCCAAGTACCTAATTAAAATGAGAGATAAACAATGATAAATATGTAGATGAATTAAAAGATTATCTAGAAATGTATGTAATGGTTCGAATTATGGAAGAAACAATATATTATATCGAATCATCATAGTAATTATTCAGTAGTTCTAAGGCAGAAAAGATAAACAGGTAACAATAGCTTTATAAAAACTGCTACATAAACACTTATAGTTAGGACGCAAATACGCATGAAAAGTCCCTGACTATAGGTGTTTTTATTGATCAGAATGTAATTTTCAGCAAGTTAATACGGATAGCATTTTGTAGTTTAGGTTTTTCCGGCAATGATGTGAAGCGTGGATTCGGTAGTTTTGCTCTGGTGGATTTGGCGATTTTATTTTTTATTCAGCGATCTCCAACCGAATTCAGCGATTTTGAGATTTATCCAGCGAATATCAAAATAATTCAGCGTATTTTGAATATTTCGGCGATTACAATAAAAACGCACAAAAAACAATATAGGTCAATTCTCATTCATATTTTATCATTCGTGACACTTCTTTAAAAATAGGAAAATAGATGAGTTCACCACCGGCAAGCGGCATAGATGAAGCAAGTTCTGCATAGGTCAGACCTATTAAAATGACTAATGTTCCACCAATAATAAAGGCAAGAATAGCCCCTAAAGACTCTGCTTCTGTGATCCATAGTCAGCTGTCACCACCCATCCATCACTCAATCATCGCACAAGAGCAAAGGATAGGACATCCTTATTTTTTAAAATCTTAAGCAACTTTACATCTTCCATTCCCTCCTCCCCCTTTTTCATTCGATTAACCCAAAAATGAACAATGTATGATAGATAAGTGACAAAATTATTACAAGAAAAAATAGTGTGATAATTGTTACACTTATTCATTTATGTGATCACCTATACTAAAAGTAAGTAATGGAAAGAGGTGATCATATGTTGTTGAAAGACATGCTAGAAAAAGATTTTAATAAAATAGTGGATGAACGTTTGACAGATCCACAACAAGAGCTTAACAACTCTCCGTACAATACCAAACTTGGAGTAAACATGGCAGATGATGCAAGAAAAGTAGTCAATGGAACATTAGACATTAAAGATTTTCACAACAAGTATCATGCTTCTTTAGTTGCAGAATTTGGACAACATATCACACAAGAAGAATATAATGACAAGAAAAAATCGGGTGTTAAATGGGGAATGGTCATTGACCTTAGAAAATGCATAGGATGTGATTCGTGTACAGTAGCCTGTAAAGCGGAAAACAGAACTCCTCCCGGCATTTCTTATAATGTTGTGTTGGAAAAAGAAATCGGCGAATTCCCACATCTTGCAAAGGTAAACCTACCGATGCCGTGTATGCATTGTGATAATCCTCCATGTGTGCAAGTTTGTCCCGTCAGAGCTACTTTTAAACTTGATAATGGGATCGTAACCATCGATAACGATCGTTGTATTGGATGCCGCTATTGTATTGTTGCCTGCCCATATGGTGCACGTTCTTATGATTTTGGTGAAAGTTATGAAGAGGAAATGTTAGGATTTAATGATGTAACAAGTCCTGAATATGGGATTGAACGTGGGGAAAGAAAACCGAAAAAAACACCGATTGGAACCGTTCGTAAATGTAATTTTTGCCTGCATCGCCTCGAACGAGGAGAAGAACCTGCTTGTGTCGAAACTTGTATCGGTGATGCAAGATTTTTTGGTAACTTAAATGACCCGAATAGTACCGTTTCAAAGTTAGCCAATAGCCCAAGGGCATTTCGTTTAAAAAGTGAACTTGGAGCAGGACCAAACGTCATTTATTTAAAATGAAAGGAGATTCATTATGTCGACGATTGTAACAGATAGAAAGCGACCGAATGGACAACCAAAAGAAGAACAGTCGAAATTTTTCAAATGGTGGATGAGTAGTTTAATAGTGTTGTTTTTAATAGGTGGATATTTTATCTTAGAACGTCTTATTGTCGGCTTGACAACGACGAATTTATCGTCCATTACCCCATGGGGTGCATGGATTGCTTTTTATATCTTCTTTGTCGGACTCAGTGCTGGATCATTCTTACTTTCAACGATGATATTTGTTTTTGGTATGAAACGATACGATAAAGTAGGAAAAATGGCACTATTTACAGCGATTGTATGTATGATTATTGCTCTTACATTTGTGTTAATGGATTTAGGAAGACCTGAACGTGCCTTTAGTGCCTTAATTCATTGGAATGTAACGAGTATTCTCGCTTGGGAAATGCGATTTTATGTCATTTACATTACTTTACTCGTTGTAGAATTATATATTGCGATGCGGGAAGATTTAGTACGACTCACCATGGTAAATAGCATAAAAGGAAAAATTGCCCGTCTCTTAACATTTAAATACAGTACAATTAATGAGTATACAAAAAAACGTGATGAGCGTTGGATGAAAATTTTAGGAATAATCGGTATACCGTTAGCAATATTAGGAGTTCATGGTGGAACCGGTGCAATATTTGCAGTCGTTAGTGCACGCCCAGCCTGGAATAGCGGTATTTTCCCAATTATCTTTGTCGTATCTGCCATGGTATCTGGAACGGGATTATTACTCGCTATCTATATCATTCGAAATAAAGTAATGAGAAAACCAATTGATCAAGAAATGGTTGTTGGTTTAGCAAAAATGATGATTGCCTTCCTCTTCATTGATTTACTTCTACAATTTTATGATTACTTAGTCGGATTGTACAGTTTAGCAGACTCCCATTTGTCATCGTTACAAACGATGATGCGCAGTTCATACAGTTGGTCGTTTTGGGGCATTCAAATATTCCTTGGTTCTATCGTTCCAATCTTTCTCGTTTTCTATAAAAAGACATCTAAAAATATCACCGCTCTATTATTTGCAGCTATCTTTGTTGTAATAGGAATCGTTGGGGTACGGTTTAATATCGTTGTTCCATCACAAATTGTTCCAATAATGGAAGGAATGCCAACCGGCGACTATTATCCAACGTTTAAAGAGTGGATGGTAAGTATCGGTATCGTCTCCATGGGATTACTCATTTTCACATTAGGGGATCAACTCCTTCCACTTGGACATGAAAAACAAAACTAAAATGGAGGAATGATGATGGAAAATAAAAATATGGATCGCAGAAGTTTTCTTAAAGCATTAGGAGCTTTTGGAGCAGTTGCTATTATTGGTCCTTCATTTATCGGTCCTGTAAAACAGATTATCAATGGTGTCTGGACAGATGAGGGACATGGAGTAGGAACAAATTATCAAGACTACGGTGCAGAAAATGTCATTTTTACGACATGTGAACAATGTAATACATTTTGTACGATAAAAACATATATCACAAACGGAAATAAAGCAGGAGCCTATTCATCGATTATTCGTAAAATAGCCGGAAATCAGTATAGCCCGTTAAACATGGTTCCCTTTGGAGCGATTGCATATGAAACAGCGATAGATGAAGCGGTAAAAGGTACTAGAGATGTAAAACGTGGTGGACGTGGTGCACGCGGCGGCAGAATTTGTTTAAAAGGTCAAGCTGGCATTCAAACTGCTTATGACCCTTACCGTGTCAAACAACCATTACGACGCGTAGGTCCTCGAGGAAGTGGAAAATGGAAAACTATTTCATGGGAAGAGGCATATGATGAAATTGTTCATGGAAGTAAAGAATTAGATACACCAGGCTTAAAGGAATTAGCTGTATATGTATCTGAAGATGAGGTTATGGAAGATTGGGAAAAAGTCGAAAAGAACGAAATGACGTTTGACGCATTTGATCAAAAGTACAACGACGTTCTCATCGACACAAATCATCCAGATTTTGGTCCGAAAGTAAATCAAATTGCCTTTATGGTTGGCGATCGACGTGATTTTATGGAACGATTTATTCTTCAAAGTCTTGGCAGTAACAATTACTATCATCATGGAGGAATATGCGGGATAAGTTCCGTTGTCGGAACTATGAGATCCTATTCAGGCGTTGAGAAAAAGAAGCAGCGGCAGTATGCAGATGTTGATCACACCTTGTTCTTATTAGTATGGGGAACAAATCCAATGGTAGCGAATAAAGGACCTACGTGGTTAGCACCTAAAATAACAAATGCAATTGAAAATGGAATGCAAATGGCAGTAATTGATCCACGATTTAGCAAGACAGCAGAAAAAGCGCATATGTGGCTACCGATTAAACCTGGAACAGATGGGGCGCTAGCATTAGCAATTGGACGAACGATCATTGAACAAAAATTATACGATCATACGTATTTAACGAATCCACATAAAGAAGCAGCAGAACTAGACAATGAACCAACGTGGAGTGATGCTACCCACCTAGTAAATCTATCCGATCCAAAGTGTCCAAAACTCCGTGCAAGTGATTTAGGCATTGGCACAGAAGAACAGTTTGTCGTCATCGAAAATGGAAAACCCGTTGCCCATGATCAAGCAAATGTTGGAAAATTAGAAGTGGATACGAAACTAAACGGAATCAACGTAAAATCAACGTTCCAACTTTACAAAGAACGAACGATGGAAAAAACACTCGATGAATATGCAAAAATAACGACGATTCCAAAAGACCAAATCATCAAACTTGCAAAATCATTTACTTCGTACGGAAAACGAGCTGCAATTATGGCATATCGAGGGCCGGCGATGCATGAAAATGGGTATTACAACCAGCGATTAATTTCCATTCTCAACCATTTAATTGGGAGCTATGATTGGAAAGGTGGCAATATTACGACAGGAGCCTTTTATCAAGAATTTGAAGGTAGGTATGACTTACTCAACGTTCCAAACGGTCGAGAACCATGGGGAATCACCATCGGAAGAAATCAATATAAGTATGAGGATTCTACGTTATTTGAAAAAGACGGCTATCCTGCAAAACGGCCGTGGTTTCCATTTAGCCCACAAACAGTAGGTGATGTACTACCAAGTGCATTGGACAAATATCCATATGGATTAAAAGCGTTAATTACCCATCGGATGTCGCCTGTTTTATCCGCACCGAATGGGCAAATACAAGAAAAAGCGTTAGAAGATCCCGACGTATTACCTTTATTCGTAGCATCCGATGTACAAATTGGTGACACATCAAAATATGCAGACTTTATTTTACCTGATACAGTTTATTTAGAACGTTGGGGGAGAGAATCAATTTATCCAAATTTAACGACAAAACTCGCTTCAGTTTATCAACCTGTAACACGTGTGTTTTCAGATGTACGTTCTTTTGAAAACAGTGTCATTGAAATTGCGAAAAAAATGAATTTACCTGGATATGGTGAAAATGCATTTCCGGATGGATCTTCCTTAAACAGCGAAGAAGATTTTTATCTAAAGCGAGTAGTCAATATCGCGTTTGATGAAAAACCAGTTCCAGATGCTTCAGCAAGAGAACTAGAAGTATTTGAAAAAGCACGGAAAAATGCTCTAGGAAAGTTTTTCGACCTCAAAAAATGGCAGCAAGCAGTAAAAACGGAAGAATGGCCTAAAGTCGTCTATGTCTTAAATCGTGGAGGACGATTTGAAGAAGCCGGTTTTGAGTATAATGGGAACCATGTAAAATACAGTTACAATGGACAAGCAGATTTTTATGATGAAGAGGTTGCAGCAGGGCAAAATTCATATAACGGAGAATTTTTCGAAGGAATGCCGATGTATAAAGAAATTCAGACATTTAACCAAAAAAATGTCGTTCAAAAGCAACCATTACATTTTATTAATTGGAAAGCAAGGAATCTAGGAACGTATCGAAATGTTAGTAGCGCCTGGTTACGTGAAGTACGATCCGAAAATTATATATGGGTGAATCCTGTCGATGCTAAAAAGCGCAATGTGAAAACAGGAGACAAAGTGATCATTCAAAATGATTATATTAAATTAGAGGGAGTGATTTACGTAACAGATGGTATCGCACCAGGAGTCATTGGTTCAGCATACAATATGGGACAAAGTGGATATGGAGTAACGAGAAATAAGATCGATAATAAAAAACAGAAGAAATTACCGACCTATAATCATACACCATTTACATTTAACACGCCGATGAAAGAAGAATCCGGTTTTGCTGGCAGACGGGAAGATGGATTTGCCGTCAATAAATTAACAGAAGTGGATAAACAGTTTAACTATGGGGTCTTATTTGATGAAATAGGTGGTTCACCTGGGCAATTAGATATGTATGTCGATATTAAGAAAGTTCTCTAAAAACATAAACCTTTAGCAAGTATGCGTCATAAAGGAATCCAATAAAAAGACGAGGAGGTATGGAGATGGTAGTTATACAGGCGGAAACGTATGGAAAACATTTGTTAACACAAATATTTACACATGTTTGGTATGGTGATTGGGATCGTTATGAAGATATGATTAATCAGATACCAGAAGAACTAGCTAGAGGTCTACCTTTTCATCCATTTTATGAACGAAAGCAAACATCGTTTTGGTACGATAATTACTTTTTAGTACCAGGAGATTATTTTATTCCTCCCTATGTCTCTAGCTATCGCAGTAAAACAAAGGAAGACCAGCATCAGGCCAAAAAAGACTTACTCTGTCTAATCGGCGCATTTGATAAAGTAGGATTCTATTACCCATTAGAACAAGAAGAGTTTCCAGATCACATCGGGAGTATCACTGCATTTATCGCCGCATTACTGCTAGAAGAAATAAATGCGTATGAAAATTCCGATGAAAAGCTTGTGAAAAGCTTAAAAAGTGTTAAAAAAGAAGTGTATGAAAACTATTTCCAAGGATGTTTAGAGCATATTTCAACGTTTCATCTAAAAAAGGTAGAAGATCCGTTTTTCAAAAAATTTCTTCCATACTATATGGAGAGTATAAAAGAAATTATTAAATAATTATAGAAACTATTAATAAGGAGTGATTCCATGTTAGCAAATATTGGGATTCCAAGTTTAATTTTAATTCTCATTATTGCATTAATCATCTTTGGTCCGTCCAAACTGCCTGAATTAGGAAAAGCTGCTGGAAGCACGTTACATGAATTTAAAAAAGCAACGAATGATTTAATGGGTGAAAATGAAGCCGATCAAAAGGAGAAAAAAGAAGAGTAATCTACTACAGGGTGTTCCAAGAACATTGGAACACCCTGTTATTATGAGTGGAAATAAACAAATTAATGGATACTACACAAAGTAATTGGACAACCCTCACAATTTAATTCTTCTTTGAGAAAATCAATATCATGAATCATAATATGTTTATTTTCAATCGAAATAATTCGATCTTTTCTAAGCTCACTCAATGATCGATTAATATTTTCCCTAGACGTACCACAAAAATTGGCTAATTCTTGATTCGTAAGTTTAATTTTTATGAAAATATTACCATTTTGTTGTTGCCCATAACTATTAGCTAATCGAATAAGCGTGGAATATAAGGCACCTTTTTTACCGTGCATCACTAAATCGATTAATTTTGTTTGGTCACGTAATGCGTTTTGGGAAATTTCATTGATCAAATAGAGCGCTAGCTTATCATTATTTTGTAGTAAATTAGTGATATGTTCTTTATGAATCCCCGCAACGCTACTTTTTCGATGTGCCGTTGCATGAAGAATATGTTTCGTTCCATGGTTCGAAAATAAAGTAGATTCCCCAATGAGATCTCCTTTTTTACAAATGCGAAGAGCAAATTCTCGTCCATCAGTAAGAGGCTTACTCAATACTATTTTCCCTGATGTTACCATATATAAATATTGAATATTGTCTCCTGGTTCAAAAAGAGAATCATTCTTGTCTAACGTTTTATGGTAATCACTAACATCGAGAAGGAATGATTTAATAGCTTGTGAATTTTCTTTAGGTGCACGCATAATATCCCCACCAACCTTAAAATAATGGTACGGTTTAACCATATAGTACCATACAAAATGATAATGACAACTTTAATTATTTCGCTGTACTATATTCTACATGAGATCACTCATTCTTATTCTTTTGGATTGCCGCAATGTACAGCTTCCTCTTCACTTACGTTACCCAATAAAGAAAGAATTTCATTGTATACTTAAAAAGTGCAAAAGTAATCTGTATTATCCGATGTTCATCAATCATCGTTTTTGTGTAAAGTTGTGTCATTTGTTTGTTAAAAAATAAACAATTGTTTGAATTTTATTGAAGTATATTCGTTATTTTTTCCAATTTGCTATTATATGAGTTATAATTAAAGTGTAGTACATATTGATATCGAGGAGGACAATAAAATGAGTAATAACTATGAAAAAATTGTTATCGCTGTAGATGGATCAAAAGCTTCTGAAAAAGCATTTAAGAAATCTGTTGAAATTGCAAAAGCAGATAATGCAACTTTAATCCTTGCTCACATTGTAGACACACGTACTTTTGCTACTGCCGAAGCGTATGATAAATCATTATCAGAACGAGCTGAGAAATATGCAAGAGATTTAATGAACGAATACGTTGAAAATGCAAAAGAAGCAGGAGTAGAGGATGTAGAACTGGTTATCAAATATGGCTCTCCGAAAGTAGCGATTGCTAAAGAAATTGCACCTGAAAA
This sequence comes from Pseudogracilibacillus sp. SO30301A, assembly GCF_037072025.1. Classification (NCBI taxonomy): domain Bacteria; kingdom Bacillati; phylum Bacillota; class Bacilli; order Caryophanales; family Bacillaceae; genus Pseudogracilibacillus; species Pseudogracilibacillus sp. SO30301A. Next base: position 27,934 of record NZ_JAXHDD010000011.1, read on the forward strand.
AGACGCTGACCTCATCATTGTTGGTGCAACTGGGTTAAATGCTGTAGAGCGTTTCCTAATTGGTAGCGTTTCAGAAAGTGTTGCTAGATATGCGAAATGTGATGTACTTATTGTTAGGTAAAAAATTATACCGCCCGAAACTGGGCGGTATTTTAATCTATTCTATATCTTTATGTAATTCATGAATAATATGTGAAATTTCAGGTAGTATTAACTTATTCATTGCAAGTTTAACTGCCCCTGAAGATCCGGGCATTGCAAAAACAACCTTTCGATTCTTTACTCCTGCAATAGCACGAGACATTATTGCTGCAGAACCAATATCCTCTGTATAGCTTAGCATCCTAAATATTTCTCCAAATCCAGGGATCTCTTTTTCAATATTTTTTTCTACAACCTCAATGGTAACATCACGCACTGAAATACCGGTTCCCCCTGTTAGGAGTATCGCTTCTACCTGTTCATTCTTTATCCCTTGCTGAATTAATCGTTCAATCTCATCCACTTCATCAGGAACAATTACATGATTTACACATTCATGGTTCGTTTTTTCAAGTAGCTCTCTTATTAACTTGCCACTTTTATCCGTATCAACCGTTCTCGTATCACTCACTGTCCCAATTAGACAATGAACAGACCGCTCCTTAACATGATGCACATCTATCACTCCATTTCCCTTATCTATACGATAGCCAATTTAATAACAATAAGCAAATGGAGAAATATAATCATTTATTCTAGACTTTATCTTTAAGCGACCATGGAGTGCCTAACCAAGGCAATACCTAACGATCAAGTCCGTACCAACCAGCTACCTTCCAGGCCATGATAAGTAACATCACAATCATAAACATGACGGGATTCGTACTTACTATTCCAGCAAGAAGAAATGACATATTCCACCAAAAAAAGCAGAAATCCCTATTAAAATTCCCACGATTAAACCAAGACCTGCTAATACTTCTCCCCAAGCGAACATATAGGAGAACGGTACTACATTTGGAATAACGACATTTTCTAGAAACCAAGCATACCATCCAGCGACATCTCCAACTTCGACTCTGCCAAGCGCACCTTACAAGAAAACTTTAATAGCCATACCAGCGTTGGATCCTGTCCAAAGCGTCTGAAGTAACTTTGTTAAACCTGCCATTAACCAGGAGTACCCAAAATAACTAAATCAACAAATCCAAACAGAAGAAGTTTTAGTAAATAACCACCTTGAAAAAGGATTTTCATCAACTACTACATCCTTCCCTAAACCTACTTTTTTCAATTTCACCATAAATATATCCTTCAATTTCCAATAAACTGTTGTTTTGTTTGAAACTCCCACGGTCACTTAAGCCTATTGTGAAATAAGGGATGTTTTCAAGCTCAATATTTTATTGTGGAAGAATAGCAATAAATAAACGGGTAATGCTAAAACTTAAATATCGGTTATAAAGGAGCGAGTATATTGGCAAAAAAAGATAATAAATCTCACCATGATCGAGGAGTAAAACATCATTACAACCGTGGTGAAAATGAAAATAGTTTTGTGCAGCGACAAGATCCACGTCTAAATCAGCAAGAAATTGCCTATCAAAATTTAGCACAGAACGATCAAGAAGATGCTGTTTTTAGACAAATGCAACAGGATTTAGTGAAAACTTCTGACGAAATCTTTGACGAGTTAGAGGACAGAATTCAAGATAATGAATGAGTAGAAAACCTTAAATCCCCCGATTTTATGATGAAACAAATAATGTTGCAAATTTATTAGTTGAAACAAGTTAAGTCAAAATGACGCCGGCATCATATGTGAATGTGCAGTCTCTGAATATTTTTTACCTGTATGCGAAAAAATCTTTAATAATGAATAAAAAATAGCAACGTAGATTCCGTTGCTATTTTTAGTATTCCCAATTTTTCACTCTTTTTTGATCTTTTCAAACGGTTACCTTTATTTTCTCCTCCGCATATTTAACTGTATCTCTAGCGATCATTACTTCTTCATTTGTCGGAATGACTAATACTTTTACTGGTGAATGTGGATAGTTAATTACACCTCTTCTACCGTATTCGTCATTTAATGCAGGATCCCAATAAACTCCCATAAATTCTAATCCAGTTAAGATTTTGCTTCGAATTAATTTACTATTTTCCCCAACACCAGCTGTAAAAACGATTGCATCTACTCCTGCCATTCTTGCAGCATATGATCCAATATACTGGTGGATGCGAGCAGCAAAAATTTCTAGTGCTAATTCTGCACGTTTATTGGTAGCTGCCGCCTCTTGAATGTCTCGCAAATCATTTGAAATACCAGATAGAGCTAGTAAACCACTCTTTTTATTTAACACATCAACAACTTCGGCAGCATTCAATCCAGTTTTTTCAATTAAATATGGGATTATGGCTGGATCAATATCACCAGATCTTGTTCCCATTGTCACCCCGGCAAGTGGAGTGAATCCCATGGACGTATCAATCGATTTACCATTTTCAACAGCAGTAATACTTGCTCCATTTCCTAAATGACATGTAATTACTCTAAGTTGTTCATATGGACGTTCTAAGATTTCTGCCGCTTTTTCTGAAACATATTTATGTGATGTACCATGAAAACCATATTTTCTAACACCATATTTCTCGTAATATTCATAAGGCAAACTATATAAGTATGATTTTTCCGGCATTGTTTGATGGAACGCTGTATCAAAAACCGCTACCATAGGAACTTTTGGTAAAAATTCTTTAAAAGCACGAATTCCTGTTAAATTAGGTGGATTATGCAAAGGTGCTAATTCTGATACTTCTTCAATTTTCGAGATCACATCATCATCAATTAACACTGATTCACTAAAATATTCGCCACCATGCACAACTCGATGGCCAACAGCATCGATCTCATCGTAAGATTCAATAACCTTTAGCTCAATCAGTTGGTTGAGTAGTAACTTAACAGCTGCTTCATGATCTTCCATATCTTTCGTAATGGTATTTGTTTTTTCACCTGTTTCTAAATTGAATGTAGAGCCGTTATCTCCAATTCTATCAATTAATCCTTTGGCTAGGACTTCTTCTTCTGGCATTTTAAATAATTGGAATTTTAAAGATGAACTTCCAGCATTAATCGCTAATATTTTACTCATTTCAATTTCCTCCCTGTCATAAACCCTAAAAATTTGGCAAATAAAGATAAGTTTATTAAATCTTATCCAATAATCTATACTTATATTTTAAATAGTCTGAATTCATATAACCTTAAAATCTGATTTCCTTTTCCGATCTATATAAATGGTTTTTTGTCTCGTTTTCTCTCTAGAGTTTAGGACGTTTAGCTATCGCAGAAAACATGCTGAGTAGCAAGCGTTAGCGTCTCATGAGGCGATACTTTCACTTATTTACCAAGCCTTCTGACGAGAACTAAAATTGTTCTATGCAGAAGGAAAGTATAATACTTTCCTCTCTGACAAAAAACCAATGTTTTCAATTGTCCAATCGTTTACATTTAGTTATTCAATTCCGAATTTTTAAACCAACTATTAATTTTCACTAACATATCTTCCATTGCCTTTGTATCTTTGAATGATGGAAGCATTGCCAAAAGTGGTTGTTTAATGTCTTTAGTCGACTGTCCTTTCTTCTGGAGAATAAATATACTCTTTTTATTCTCTTTTGATGCAAATGCTGTTTCTGGTAAGGACAAAAGTCCAACAATATGTGCATGTTTTTGTAAGTATGCATGTAATTGTACCGCTTGATCACTCTCGAATAAAAATTCTGGGATAATAAAGATCAAAAAGCCGCCTTCTTTTGTATATGTTAAACTCTGTTCGATAAATAAATGATGTGAATAAGAATGTCCTTCTTCAGCTTTTAATTCAAAATTACTTGCTTGAAGATCATCTGGATAATAACCTACTGGTAAATCTGCAACAACTAGATCAACCGGATCTAATAATAATGGTCGTAAACTATCTTGATGAAAATACTCAACTCTTTTTTTCTGCAAATTAGCATTAAGTAGGGAAATTTTTAATAATGTAGGATCAATCTCACTTGCGTAAGCTTTTACAGGTTGTGTTAAATGACTCATTACTATTAAAAGTAAATTTGCTGTTCCACTTGCCGGATCAAATAGACGTACCTCACTAAAATTCTTAGTTAATTTTTCAGATAAATAACCAATAAATAATGCAATTGCTTCGGGAGTCATTGTATGATAGTGTTGTGTCGTATTTTTCATCCCCTTTAAAACAGCTAACTGAATTGCATTTCTTATATTTTCAATTGAATATTCAGTAAGGTTTATTCGCAAAAGTGCTTCTTGGATTTTTTCATTTAACCCTTCTAAGTTTTCCTCATGGACATCTCCGTAAAACAGCGCTTCCATAGTTATTGCCAAACTATCCAAAAAAGGTTCATCCGCATAATTTTGTATCATTAAAGTTGTTTCTTCTATCCAATCATATAGTTCTACTACTTTTGAATCATTCATTGTTCAGCCTCCTCTAACCTTTGAGTTTGGCATTATTTCTATTCAATAAATTACTTATTATTGTATCAAATTTCATAAAAAATGAAATGAAATAACGTACGAAAGTTTAAGTTGTTTATTTTTATGCTTTATCTGTATATTTTGCTTGTTTTACCGTACTTCAATACAATTTTTCTTGATAGTAAAGTATTCGTTTTTCTTATACTGTTACTAAAAAATGAAAACGGACACATAGTTAACTGTGTCCGAATAAAATCACTCTGCTTTTCTAGCAGCTTCTAATGCCTTTTCATAGTCGGGATGATTCGTAACTTCTGGAACATACTCTACATACGTAACTTTATCATGACTATCTACGACAAAGATTGATCTTGAAAGAAGACGTAATTCCTTTATTAATACGCCATATTTTTTACCAAAATCAGCATCACGATGATCTGATAAAATTTCAATGTTATTAACTCCCTCTGCACTGCACCAACGTGTTTGTGCAAAAGGCAGATCCATACTAATTGTAAGCAATTGTACATTATCTAATTTGTCTGCCTCTTGATTAAATCGTTTTGTTTGTTCTGCACAAACTCCTGTATCAAGTGAAGGAACAACACTAATTAGTTTCACCTTCCCCTTATAGTCATCTAGAGTCTTATTCTCTAAACTATTCGACAATACGGTAAAGTTTGGAGCATCATTCCCCACTTGAATTTCTGTTCCTAATAATGTTACGGGACTATCTTGAAATGTAACTTCTACCATTATAGATCAACCTTTCCGTTATTATTTACTATCATTATGAATAAGCAGTAGAGAAATGTCCATTATTTTGTGGCATTATTTATATTCATTCAATACTTCTTCTCTATCTTCCGCATTATCGTAGTCAATTTCAAACCCTAGATCTTTTAACATTTGATAGTCACTGTTTCTCTCTTGTCCGTCTGTCGTTAAATAATCCCCAATAAAGATGGAGTTTGCAGCAAATAACCCAAGTGGCTGTAATGAACGTAGATTCACTTCTCTTCCCCCAGAAATACGGATTTCTTTAGTAGGGTTCATAAAGCGAAATAGAGCAAGTACTTTTAAGCAATATAAAGGGGTAAGTTCATCCGTCCCTTCAAGTGCCGTTCCATCAATTGCATGGAGAAAGTTTACAGGAATAGAATCAGCATCTAGTTCTTTTAGCGCTCTTCCCATTTGATAGACGTCTTCTAACGATTCTTTCATTCCAACAATAACGCCAGAACAAGGCGAAATACCTACGTTTTTTACTTTACCAACTGTATTTACCCTGTCGTCATATGTATGGCTTGTCGTAATATTCGAATGATGTTCTTTTGAAGTGTTTAAGTTATGATTATAACGATCTACCCCTGCAGCCTTTAATTTTTCTGCTTGCCCATCTCTTAAAATCCCTAAACAGGCACATACACGCATATCCGAATACTCTTCTTTTATTTCTTTTACTGCTGCTGTTACAACATCTAGCTCACGATTAGTAGGGCCTCTCCCACTTGCAACTATGCAAAAAGTTCCTGATTTCAAATCATGTGCACGTTTAGCTCCAGCAATGATTTGTTCCCTCGTCATCATGGTGTATTTTTCTATCGGGGCCGTCGAATCTATTGACTGTGAACAATAACCACAATTTTCAGGACAATAACCTGTTTTCGTACTTATGATCATATTCAATTTAACTTTCTTGCCAAAATAGTGTTTCCTAATTTTAAACGCTGCATCCATTAAACGTAAAATTTCATCATCAGATGACTGCAAGATAGCGAAAGCCTCTTCTCTTGTAATATTATAACCACTTAATACAGAATCCGCTAATTCGTTCCAATAATCCATAGTTCTCTCTCCTTGTTAATTGTTTACTTTATGTACGTTGTTCTATTACAATATTTCGAATGATGATACCATGTTTTTCTAGCCGATATGCAAAAACACCTGCTAAAATACTCAATAAAATATCTTTTGGTAATGGTACGATCATCCATAACCAAGCTACTTTATAAGAAAATTCTGCTGGAGCCTCGAACCATAATTGGTAGGCAGCGTACATCCAATTTGTCCCGAAAATATAGTTGATTGCCATTGCAACTAATGCAGCTACAATATAAGAAGGTAAACTAGAATTCATTTCTCTTATTTTACCGGCTACGTAGGCAACAAGGATAAATGATAATATGAAACCAAATGTTGGTGAAAGTATCATTCCAATTCCACCTTTAAATTGAGCAAAAACGGGAGCACCTACTAGACCCAACATCATATAAACAAACATTGAAAAGGCACCTAATCTGCTACCTAAAACTAATCCAGCCAATACAGCAAAAAAAGTTTGCAATGTGATTGGCACCCCTCCAACAACAAGAAAAGGAGCAATCGAAGTCATGTTAGCGCCAATACTAGTAAGTGCGACAAACATTGCACCAAAAGTTAGCTTGAATACTTTGCTTTGTTTTCTCATTTTTTCACCCCTTTCAATGTTTACCTATTTTATTTTAGGTTTACATACATTTAGATTACCACATATTTTTCCCCAGTCAATTTTTTTCGAGACACGAACCCATATTTTATATTGGCATATGTATAAAGTGATGAATATTTTTAGTAAGGAGAGGGAATACATGACTAAGTCAAGAGATGGTCGAAATCGTAACGTAGATAAAAAGCAAGAACAATTAGCAAAATTTAAAAAGAAAAATACTGGTTCTGGAAAGATAATGAATAGCGATTCTGGATTTAAAGTATCCAATGACCGATGGAGTTTAAGAGCGGGTAAACGTGGTCCAACACTACTTCAAGACTTTCATTTTTATCGAAAGCAATCCCGTTTTAACCGAGAAAGAATTCCAGAAAAAGTAGTTCATGCAAGAGGATTTGGACTTTACGGTGATTTTGAATTATATAAATCAATGAAAAAATACACGGTTGCTAAGTTTCTGCAAAAACCTGGTTCAACTACACCTGTCTTTTGTCGTTTTTCAAATTTTATTGGCAGTAAGGGATCGAAGGATACAGCTGTAGACATACGAGGCTTTGCAGTCAAATTTTATACAGAAGAAGGAAATTACGATATGTTGTCACTTCAATTTCCGGTCTTCATCTTAGCTGATGCAATGAAGTTTATGGATGTGACGCATGCGGTTAAACCAAATCCGATTACGGACGTTCCGCAAGCGACCGTTGCACATGATAGCTTTTGGGACTATGTCATCGCTAACCCGGAATCAGCACATATGGTGATGTGGTTGATGTCAATGAGGGGACGTCCGAGAAGCTGGCGCATGATGGACGGTTGGCCAATCAATACATTTTGGTTTATAAACGAACAAGGTAAAGGAACTTTGGTTCGATTTAAATGGATAGCGAAACTTGGTGTACACTCACTATTACTTGATGAAGCAAATGTTATCGGTGGTGTAGATCCAGATTTTCATCGCCGAGATATTATCGAAGCCGTCAGATGTGGAGCATACCCTGAATACGAACTTGGTGTGCAATTAATTGAGCGAGAAGATGAACATAAGTTTGATTTTGATATTTTAGATGATACAAAACTTTGGCCTGAAGAAGAGGTTCCTGTCGAAGTTATCGGTAAATTGACATTGAATCGAGAGGTTGATAACTTCTTTGCAGAAGAAGAACAATCATCATTTGACCCTGCTTCGCTTATTCCAGGCATTGACTTTACGAATGATCCAGTTTTACAAGGAAGAGCTTTTGCTTATAGAGATACGGATTACCACCGGCTAGGAACTGGAAATATTAATGAAATTCCAGTTAACAAACCGATCTCAGAAGTAAATACGAACCACCGAGACAGTTTTTCAAAATACCGCATAGATGTTGACTCAGTAAATTATCATAGCAATACGTTAGCTGGAGATACACCTGCAGAGGCCTCTCCTAAAGAAGGTGGATATACACATTATCCAGGTGAAGTCGAAGGACACATTACAAGAGAACGACCTAGTGAATCGTTCTATGATTATTTTTCACAAGCAAGACTATTTTGGAATAGTATATCTAAACCAGAAAAAGATGACTTAGTAAGTACATTTATCTATCACCTGCAATATGTAAAGAGTAAGTCAGTAAGACAAAAGAACGTCGAATTTTGGGCGAACGTTGATCATGAGATGGCATGTATTTTCGCTGACAATATTGGTGTCGAGCGCCCGACCAACACTAATGTACCTGTAACAGAAAGTTCTCCAGCTATAAGCCAGCTAAATACACCTCATTATGCATATACACAAAAGGTTGGCGTGTTAATTGGCGATGGATTTCGCTCGCAGGAAGTTCTAAGTACTCTAGACACATTACAGGAGTACGGTGTCTTTATAGATGTTATTAGTGAAAAGCTCGGTCATGTAACAGGAGATAGTGGAGCAAAAATCAACGTAAATGAAACATTTAAAACGAAGTATCCTGTACTTTATGATTCCATTTATGTTGTTGGTGGAAAAGCGGATAATCAGGCAGATTTTGATCAAAATATTATGAGTTTTATAATGGAACAATTTAAACACTATAAACCAATTGGAATTGCCACGACTGGTGAATGTTATTTCGATGGAAATGCAGTCCCTGGGATCGTATATGGTGATCAACCAGACTTTCCTAAAAAATTTGTTACAGCTATCGCACATCAACGTTTCTGGGATCGTGAAGTTTAGTATTAGTAAAAAAGTCATTCCTAATATTATTTAGGAATGACTTTCTAGATTTTAAGTGTTTATACTAGTTATTGTTGCGTTCCACCCATTTGTTGTTGCGCCATGTGAACTAGACGCTTTGTAATTTCTCCTCCAACGGAACCGTTAGCTCGAGAAGTAGTATCTGCACCAAGTTGTACGCCAAATTCCTGTGCAATCTCAGTTTTCATTTGGTTTAACGCTTGTTCTGCACCTGGAACTAGCAATTGGTTTGAGTTATTTCTGCTGCTATTTGGCATGATCTTCACCTCCTTGGTACCATTTATAATGCACACCAAAGAGGTCTATCATACATTAATTCATTTGGTAGTTGTTGTTAATTTAAGGATTTTTTTGAAATTACAATTTTTAAAGTAGATCATCAAAAGATTCTTCCAAAATTGTAGAATTACGAATAGTAATCTCTTCTATATTTTCTACTGCTTCGTCGATGAAAGTAGAGAAGTCCGTATTTGATTCTAAATAGTTTACTTTTTCCCTAGTGGGGTTAGTTACCGGAGATTTAGGTACAAAAATAGTACAACAATCCTCATAAGGTTTAACTGATATATCGTACGTTCCAATCTCTTTTGAATAGGAAATAATTTCTTCCTTATCTAAACCGACTAATGGCCGAATAACTGGTAAATTTGTTACTTCATTTATTACGTTCATACTTGCCAAAGTTTGACTTGCTACTTGACCTAAGCTTTCTCCTGTAGCGATCGCTAATATATTATTTTTCTGACATACTTTTTCGCTAACTTGTAGCATAACACGGCGCATCACTGTCATAGCATAGCGTTCCGGAATAGATTTAAATATCTCCTGTTGTAATTTAGTAAATGGAACAAGATGAATTTTTATTGATCCACCGTACTCTGTTAATACCTTTGTCAAATCTAATACCTTTTGTTTCGCACGTTCGCTAGTAAATGGTGGGGAATGAAAGTGGATCATTTCCAATTCAACTCCACGTTTCATAATTAAATAACCAGCAACCGGACTATCTATCCCACCTGAAAGAAGAAGAAGCGTTTTCCCTCCGGTTCCTACAGGTAAGCCTCCAGCTGCACGAATTACTGTGGAAGTAATATACGTCGCTTTTTCTCTTATTTCTACTTTAATTTCCACATCAGGTTCATGAACATTTACTGTAAAATCCGATGTTTTTTTAAGTAAATGAGCACCTAAAACTCGGTTCATTTCTTGTGATCCTATTGGAAAAGCTTTATTGGCACGTCTGACTGACACTTTAAATGTATGTGCATATTCACTTTGTTTGAGGGCAGCAAGTGCCCCAGCCTTAATCGTTTCTATCTCGTTATTAACTTTAATAGCTAAACTTAAACTATAAATTCCAAATATTGTTTTACACTTTTCTATGATTGGTTCAGGATCTTGACCGTTAAGGACGACAAACATTCTGCCTTGAGACCTTGTCACCCGAGTAGACGGAAATTCTTTTAATGCTTCTTGAATATTTTTTTGTAATTGTACAATAAACTGTTTAATATTTTTTCCCTTTAATCCGAGTTCACCATAACGGATTAATATATGATCGTATTGCATACTTATCTACTCCAATATATCTTTTAAATGTGTAATTGCTTCATTAAAAACGTCAACAAATGTATCAATATCATTTTTTGTCGTTTCATATGATAAACTTATTCTTAGCCCTGAACTTGCCAGTTCATCTGAAACTCTACAAGCGCTTAAAACTCTACTTTTATCAAATTGTTTTGAAGAACAGGCTGATTGTGTCGAAATAATAATACCTTTTTCATATAGTGCGTGAATAACGACTTCAGGCTTTAAGCCCGGAACGGATACATTTAAAATATGCGGTGCACCCTCTATAGAAGAATTTATCTTCACATTATCAAGTTTTTCTAAACCTTGATATAATTTTTCATATAGAGCTTTTAACTGTTTCAATTGAATTTGCTCTTTTTCTTTCATCAAACGAAGTGCCCGAACAAACGACACATTTCCAGCCACATTTTCAGTGCCAGAACGAAATCCAAACTCTTGATTGCCTCCATGGAATAATGGATACAATGAAGTTCCTTCTTTCACATAAAGTAGACCTGTGCCTTTTAGACCATTTATTTTATGACCAGATAATGTACATAAATCAATTCCTTTATTATTTAAATATAATGGTACTTTTCCGAAAGCTTGGACAGCATCAACGTGGAAATAGCTTTTCGGATATTTTTCAAGTCGCTTACTTATATCGTAAATTGGTTGTATGGAACCTATCTCGTTATTAACGTACATAATCGAGATGAGGATTGTTTCATCTGTTATTGCTTTTTCAATTTGTTCTATATCGATTACTCCATTTGAATCTACTGGTAAATACGTAATTGAAAACCCTAAATCCTCCAAGCTTTTACACGTTTCATAAACAGAAGCATGTTCTACTGCACTTGTAATTATATGTTTCCCACGCTTTTGATGTTTTAACGCTATTCCTTTTATTGCTAAATTATTTCCTTCTGTACCTCCAGAAGTAAAAACTATTTCACTTGGCTTAACGTGTAATATGTTAGCCGCTTGTTCTCTTGCTCTGTTTTGTAATTGCTCTGCTTCTCCACCAAATTCATGGATCGAGGATGGGTTACCAAAAAACCTTTCAGATACCTGTTTAAAACTCGCTACAACAGTAGGATCCGGCTTAGTTGTTGCACTATTATCTAAGTAAATCATTGTGAAATTCCTTCCTATTTTCAAATATGCGATAACGTTACTTCATAAATCTATGCTAATTTCATCTTCGTAGTAGAAGAAAACTGTGACGTAACAATTTATCACCGTTGGGGAAAAGTGACTCTACCTCCGCTCTGGAATGTGAGTCGATTAACAACATGCAGAGTCCAGATCTAAGATGTCGAGTCGTTCCGCATGACGTCGAATCTTTTTCCAACATGTCGAGTCCATCTGCAAGATGGGTAGTTTCGATAGTAATCGTGACCGTTTTGGGTAAGAGTCGTGTAAAACGGGCATGTTTCGGTATTAATCATGACCGTTTTGGGTAAGAGTCATTAAAAACGGGCATGTTTCGCTCTTAATCGTGCCCGTTTTGAGTAAGAGTCATTAAAAACGGGCATGTTTCGGTATTAATCATGACCGTTTTGGGTAAGAGTCATTAAAAACGGGCATGTTTCGGTATTAATCGTGACCGTTTTGGATAAGAGTCATGGAAAACGGGCATGTTTCGCTCTTAATCGTGCCCGTTTTGGATAAGAGTCATGGAAAACGGGCATGTTTCGCTCTTAATCGTGCCCGTTTTGAGTAAGAGTCATAAAAAACGGGCATGTTTCGCTCTTAATCGTGCCCGTTTTGGGTAAGAGTCATGGAAAACGGCGAGTCTTTTTCCAACATGTCGAGTCGATCCGTATCAATTTATTAATAAGCAGAGCCTTACGTCGCAGTTTATGGATTTTGCCTAATAAATATCTTTAAATACAAATTACAGTAAATAAGACTGGCTACAAGAGATTATTCCCTGTGAGACAGTCTTTATTTATTATGATACAATCATTTCTTGAAATTTTTCTATTTTTTTCAAAGCTCCTGGTTCTACATCTTCAATCGCACTTGCCGCTTGTTCCAATGAAAGCTCATATTCAGCTTTTCGGAATAAGGTCTCTGCCTCTGAAAGCTTTGCTGCGAGCACAGGATCTGTACTTCTGTACCTGTTTGCATACTGAATAACTTGCTCAGTTAATGCAGCCTGTTCCAACATTGCATTTGTTTGTTCTATTGCATTTTCAACAGCAACTTTTGCTTCGCTTAGTGATTGCTGAACTTGAATAATATCAAGTGGTTGGTTATCTAACGCTTGAAGGACTCGCTCATTTTTCAGACCCGCTTCTTCTATCATTGACCATACAAAACTTGGTACACCAGGTAAATTACTTTTTCGTAATTTACGTGTCGTCTGATAAATCTCATCCATCATAGCTTTTAATTGTTCGCGCGCATCAAACTCATCTTTACGTAAATTTTGAATCCGTTTCTTGAATTGCTCATGCTCTTCTTCTATTTTATCCAATTGTTGAAAACCTTCATCTAATTCAGCACGAAGTTTTGAATGAGCATGATTATTCTTTTCAATTTTTTGGGCAAATTCCATTAACTTGTTTTTTAGCTGGGTCATCATTTTTTCAAGAGCCATATATTTTTCTAGATCAGTATCCTCAAAATAATATGCTTCTTTTAATTGTTCTACCTCTAATTTTGTTTCCAAAAAATGAGTTTCAAAACTGTCTAAAGCTTTTTCATAACTTGGCATTTTTGAATCGACATAATTTTTGGCAAGTGCTTCTTTTTCCAAAAGCTCATACATTTCAGTAATTCGTTCTCCTACTTCTTCAATAATAGATTTTGCTGTACCTATCCCTTCTTTTTCCAAAGCAGAAACTGTATCAAGCAACCTTGATTGATAAACATTAATTTCTCTAGTTAAGTCCAAATGGTCAATATAGTAACCTTCATCCTTCATCTCCCTTAACCCTTTAGATAGTTCATCTAATTGTGAAGGTAATTCTTGTTTACATGTTTTATAAAGGTCAGGGAATTCTTCCATTTCTAGTTGTAATTCAACTAATCGTTTTTTGATCGTTGATACAATCTCTTTTGCCTGAATATAATTTCCTTCTTCAATTTGCGATTCGTAATTTTTTAATTGCTTATTAATTTCATCAAGTTCCACTTCAAAGCGTACTTCAGCTTGGGCAAACTTGAAGCGATTATGCGTCAATTCTTTCCGTAATTCACTGTATAAAGGCTCAAGTTCTTCAATTTCTTTGCGATTTTCTTGTTCTGTTGCAAGCAATTCATTTAATTCAATTAAGATTGTTTCAATTTTCTTTTCAACAGTGACTAAAGTTTCTTCAATTTGTTTCATATATTTTTTTGCAACAGGAAAATTATAACGATCTGCAGCATGTTCTGTATCATAAAGTAATTCTTCCACTTTTGCTAAATCAACCGTTAAAATATAGTCCCACTGTTCTTTCCACTCTTCAAAATTTTCTTTCGTATCTCCTTCTAAGTTTAACTCTTTTACTTTAGATAATTCCTGGGCGACATTACGATTCATAATATCCAGTATCCAGCTTTCGTAATAGTCGACAGAATCATACAGTCGTTTTCTTAATAGGAGCCCTACAATAATAATTACAATGATTGCTAATATAATCCCAATTACATATTCCATCTTTTACCTCCTAATCGTTTTTATAGAAGGATATATATAAGATAACGTACATTCTTCTTTTAATAATACCACGATTACGACTGTTTTTGCTAAAAAAAACAAAAAAATATACTTTTTCTACACGATTGTCGATTTTTGCTTGATTTAGTTATTACATTCTAGAAGTTTCACAAACAAATTGAATCCATTGGTTAATTGATTCTGTGTAATTACGAACAAAACTTTTAAATGCATGTTCATCAAGCATTTGAGTGTTCCATTCATGTTTTAATATATACGGAGAAGCAAGCATCCCTTTTAATTGCATATATAAAAAATTTCTCCGCCTTTTATAGCGTTCTCCCAAAATAGAATAAAATAATGTCTTTAATATATAATTTTCCTTTGCCAAATAAGTGACTGTCATCTCTCTAACGAATGTCGAGTCCAATGATAATTCGCGGTGAATAAATGATGTTAATTGAAAATGCTCTGTTTTATAATGAATAATAGCGTTAATGACTTTTTTGAGCTTTTCCACATTTTCCAAGGATTCATTAGATTTTATTTCCTCTTCTAACAAGGTTAAATAGTTCTCAAAATAATTCGTTACAGCATATTCCAGTAAACCTTGCTTACCATTAAAATAATAACTGATTAGAGAAACATTAACAGAAGCTTTTCCTGCAATATCTCGTACAGAAGTTCCATGAAATCCTTTTTGAAAAAATAGGAAAGAAGCTGCATCCACAACTTTTTGTTTTGTTGGATTAATTTTCATCTATATACACCCTCTCCTTTATTTATTACGACAAATAAAGTAAAAATCCTTTAATTTCATGTACGTTTAATGGCCAAAATATAAGAAATTCGTTGAAAAAGGTTCTCAACCTACAGTAATCAGCCTTTTTATTGATTTTTCTTGTTTAGTAGGGAGCAGAAGAGATAACAAAAAAACGAATAATTCTAAAGACGAACGATTATCGTATAATAAGATAAGAAAATACTTTTCGGTTTGATCACAAAATACGGAGTTGAAGGAAACTGTAACATAACTATAAAAGAAATACTCGCTCTCCAAGATGTCGAGTCATTCTCCAACATGTCGAATCATTTTCCAAGATGTCGAGTCGATTTGCAATATATGAATTGCCCCAGACATGGAGTTGATACATAAATAACATATAGACTCTTATGTCGCAGTTTATGGTTGTTCAATTTTCCATTCCCCATGGTTACCTGTCGGTGTAGCAGCTTTCCCATTTAAGTTGACGGATCCCGGTGCATGCCAATTCGAATGATTGACCATTATATTAAAACTTCGTGCAGACTTTAAAAACGGTTGGAAATTTGGATCAATGACTGACTCTTCTTCATTTACCTGAAATTCGTCTGAAAGCTTTTGCAGTTCTTCATCTGAAAGTCCTTCTATCAGTCCCTTTATCTCTTCCTCGGTAAACTCTTCTAATGGTTTGCTCTTTAACTCTGCTATTATTTCTTCAATTTCCTAATCTAATCGTTAAACTATCACAGTTCTTTCATTGACTTTTACCTTGTAAAACTATATACTGTTCTTTGTGTAAAATAATAAGGTAGCTTTTGTGGACTAATGGTTGACCCCATTTTGTTCCTCTTAAATGAGGTGTATCGCGTAACTCTCTGCTGCTGGAGCGATGGTACATGAAAACAAAATGGACAACATTGGGTACCACGTCGTTTATTTTATGCAAGTATAATATAAAGGAGGAAATGTCTATGTCACGATATACTGGTTCAATTTGGAAAAAGTCACGTCGTTATGGCATTTCGTTAACAGGAACTGGTAAGGAGCTTGCAAAACGCCCTTACGCACCTGGTCAACACGGTGCAAACCAACGCCGTAAAATTTCGGAGTATGGTTTACAGCAACAAGAAAAACAAAAACTACGCTTCATGTACGGTTTAAATGAGCGTCAATTCCGTACGCTTTTTGATGAAGCTGGTAAGATGAAAGGGATCCACGGGGAAAACTTCATGGTTCTTCTTGAATCTCGTTTAGATAATCTTGTTTTCCGTCTTGGTTTAGCACGTACACGTCGCCAAGCACGCCAGCTTGTGAACCACGGTCATATCACTGTTGACGGTCGTCGTGTTGATATTCCGTCATACCGTGTAAAGCCTAACCAAGTAATTGGCGTTCGGGAAAAAGCACGTAATCTTGATATCATCAAAGAAGCAATCGAAGTGAACAACTTTATTCCAGATTACTTAACTTTTGATCAAGATAAAATGGAAGGCGTATATACTCGTCTACCAGAACGTTCTGAATTACCTGCTGAAATTAACGAAGCGCTAATTGTTGAGTTCTACTCACGTTAATTTTTATACTTTGCAACAAGTTACATTTAAAGCCTTACAAACGTTGTCACATCAATGTTTTAAGGCTTTTTTGTTTTTTCTTAACAATGCAAGTTAATGTTTGAAAAAGCATGTATTTGTGGGAAGATTGTGGGAAGTTTTGAAGGAAAATTCGGGGCAATATCAAAGGCGTATGCAAGGGAATGGTGTGTTGAAAAAATAACGTAATTGAGTTAGAGTTAGATCAATAAACATTGTAATTATTAAAGAGTTGGAGAATGTTATATATGTTGTATGAAGCGTGAATTGTGGGTATATTAGTGTTGAGGTGATCGGTTTTGATTCGGAAAGAATTAATTGAAGCTTTCGAAGTGAATAATGAGGTTTTAACAACTGAACTGGCTGAAAGATCCAATTCCTGATTGGGTACATAATGACGAGTATAAACTTGATGACTCTTATTATTAAAGGAATACAAAAATACAAGAACATTATAAAAAAGTAAGTCCATATGAGTTCAAAATGAGGAGTATTTTTATCGATTCTAACTCACTGGATAGAATATGAGGTGCTAAAATGACAAAAATATTTCAATGTAATCGATGTGGTCGCTCCCATAAGCATGACCCTGATGATTTCGGTGATTTTACAGGAAATTTATTTCACAGATTACAAACAGTGTTTGGGTATAGCAGTCCATTCGATGGTGATTTGCTAGAATTTAACGTTTGTGAACTTTGTCTTTTTGAAATTTTGAGGGATTTCAAATATCGACCAATCTTAGATGGAGAAGACCCAGTAAAAGCATTCGATGCGTTCAGAACAAAGGAAACACCATACTATGATGATTTTTTCATCAAAAATTATAACGAGTTGGAAAATTGTAATAAAAAATAGAGTAGGATTGTGATCATTATGAGTGTAAAAGTTTTAGTTAATAGTGTTCAATGCAAAAAGTGTAACGACATCATCGAATCGAAACACACGCACGATCTCCAATATTGTAAATGTAAATCAATTTACATTGATGGCGGAACGGATTATCAGCGTTACGGTGGAAATATAGAACTAATTGATTTCAGTTATTCCGTCTATGAGGAGATCCTGCAAATTTGTGGTGTTGAATTTACAGATAAAGCGCAATATGAAAATGTAAAACGTGCTGTGGAGTCCTTGAAAATAGAGGGAATCCAACCAACATACGATCGAGTTAAAGGTATTAAAGACTTGCTCGATGGAAAAATAACTCATGAAGAACTTGCAGTACGATACAAAAAAGGTACTTAGCATTCATACTATTTTGACAGGAAACAAGGTACTAAGATTTCGGATGATATAAAAATAAACGAGGGAGAGTGTAAATTGAAGAATAAGAAAGTCGTTGTGGGGTTAATCCTAATTTTAACTATTTTTTAACAGCTTGTGGTAGTGGGGCAAGTGGTGGAAAGGCAAAGGTAGGAGTTAACCAGATTAGTTACAAGGATTTAATGAAAAAAATAGATAATGGTGAATCGTTCTTCTTGTTGACAATAGAGTTGGAGGAATCAAAGTACCTAGAGTAAGTACTACGATAAAACGTTAAAATACTATGATATTCCTGCATTCTTTGTGAATTTGAAAGGTGAGGGTGATGAAAAAATCAATGATTTGAACAATAATTATTTTCACCCTTTATACTTATACAAGGAAATTTCAGGTGAACCGTCTTGGGATACGGAAGGTGATGGTTTGGTGTATGTGGAAAGTGGGTGTTTTCTCCCTAGTTTTGATTTCGCCTTTTGATGAAGTATATTTAGAGAACGGACAATTAACTGAATCCGATGTAGAGGAAAGTGTTTCAGATTTATTGAAGTCATTGGATAAACATGGAATTGAGTATGAAAAAACTGAATAGGTAAGGGAGGTTTAAAAACCTTAATAAAAAGCGACTCTTCACGAATAAAGGGTCGCTTTTTTTGGTTTATAAAATATGAAAAAGAAAACAATAATTACTTCAACTATTTCTATAGTTTTATTACTCTTCACTTCACTTTTTATTAATGGAACGAAAGTGTTGGCAGATAAACAGACGGATGAAAAAGATTTAATAGCTTTATATAAGAAATACGATTGTATCCTACACATTGATTACGAATATCTCATCCAAAAGTTAGATTTTAACTCTTACTTTTAGGCACTTTTTCCTAGGTCTTTTCTCTAATCAATTAATTCACTTTCATTTTCATTTCTTCTATTTCTCGAATTAACTTTCAAAAATGGCTTTGCGATTTTTTTATAATTTTCTTGAAAGTTTTCTATTTCATTTTTCAAGACAATAGGATCTTCATTAAATAACTTCAATCCATTTATATATTCTTCTCTTTTATCTGACGGAATAATAAATGGTGTTACATCACGCTCCAAACATTGCCTAAACATAATAATTCTACCCACTCGTCCATTTCCATCTTGAAACGGATGAATTAATTCGAATTGATGATGAAACGAGAGTATATCCATTAAATCATTAATTGGATGTTCATTAACTAAACGGTACATCAAATCTTCAACCTCATGTGGTTCTGCTGTTGGTTGATCCCCTACAATATTAGGTATTCCCTTATACTTTTCGACACCGTAATTTGCTACATCTAAAGTGTTCCTTTTTAAAAGTTGATGGTACTCTCGGATTAACCTTTCAGTTAATGGTTCTTTGATCGTATCTAACATAAAATTAAATAAGTCAAAATGATTTTTTCCTTCGATAATATCATCAACATTATGACCGCCTGTATATAGAGTATTTCTTTCGAACAAATCCTTTGTATCAGACAGGCTCAATGTGCTTCCTTCCATTCGGTTTGTGTTATAAGACATATTGATTAAAGTGTATTCATACAAACCATTCTTTATTTTTTCTTTTCTTTCTTTATCAAGAACAAGCAAATAATTACTTTTAATTTTCATCACCTCACACCCTATCCTTATCTTTCCATATCTCTATCTTTTTTAATAGACTTTTTCTTATTATATTTTACATTTGCTTGAACTTCTACATCTAAATCATTGAAATCTTCAATTGCTTGTTTTTCAACATAATAACCTTCATATTCGTATGATCTTTGAATACCCCTCATATACACTTCACGATTATCAATATCCTTAGTTATTGCGCTTTTTAGTAGTCTCCTTAATTCTCCAAAGTATTGAATAACTCAATCCCCAAGTGGCAGTCATTATTGGTGAATGCTCCTCCCATCCAGGTTTTTCTTTATAACAAGGATCTACTTCTAAGACTTTCAGTAAGTGTTCCACCACATAACCATCATAGGCTTCAAAATGCAAAGTTGCTGGTATAATTTCACCACTTTCAGGATATTCTTCGGCTTCTAGCACACGTACCTCCACTTTTTGTTTTATTTCAACGTTCTACGTCTCTAAACTTATTCTTTTTGTTGTTTTTGATAGGCTTAACTTCACCAGTATATTTTACATCTTTTTTCACATCATTCGAAACATCTAATCCTGAAAAATACCTTTCTTTCGAATGAACATTGACATACTCTAATAACATATCCATTCGGTCACGAAAAGCAAAAGAAATGCGATCTTTTCTTTTATCATCAATAAACAACGAATCTTTTGTAATATCGTGAAATTCACTTTCTATATCATATAAAGCAACTGGTTCAAACCAATCAAATGATTGCACCAACTTCAATTGATCTTCATGATTATTTTTAAAAGGTTTACAAGTTTTTTTTTGATTAGCATTAATTAAGGATAAAGGTCTATCATGCCATAAAGATGTCCCACTATCAAAAATTGGACTAGCACCAATAAACGCTAATGTTTCAGCGTTTCTAATTACTCCAAAGTTATATTGGTGTCTATCTTCATTTGCAATAAGATAATCTAACACAATCATTTTATCAATAAATTCTTCTACATCGGGAATCTCCAAACACTCACAACAATTCAAATAATGTTGATGAACAGAAACATGGTTTTGTTTCTTTTCTGTTTGCATAACATACCATGCACTAATTAATTCAGTATCAGAGTCGATAAAATTTTCACACATACTATACGGATAATTCTCCTGGATCATTAATGAATAAGGAATATGCGGAATACCTAAACGCTCACATATTTTACTTGCAAACACTTCGTTATATGGTTCTTGTTGCGTTGCCCCACTACCACCTTTAATTAAAACTCGCTTACCATCAATAATCTTCCATTTCTTTTTTAACCATCCATCAGACGTATTATCAGGTGATAATAAATTTATGTTTTCTTTTTTATACTCCATATCAAAAAGAATATTTCCTACATCTTCTGAAAAAGTATGATGGAAAAAATTAATATCATCCCATTTTAAATTAGAGTTAGTAGGACATATCCAATATTGATCAGACAAACTTAACCCATATGATTTATCAAGAAGATTTTCTGTCGACCTAATATTTAATGTTTCAAGTAATTGTTCAATCCCAACTCGAGTTGCAGGAATCGATCTTGATTTCCACCATTCATTAAGACCGCCACGATTAATTTGCCCTTTTTTAACTTCAATACCTAAAGGTACATGTTCTTTTGCAAACACTTCTCCAATCTTTGAAATAGACGATGTTTGTTTATCTAGTTTTATTTCAGCAACAGGCTTTCTTTTATGCATCAAAACATAATTCATTTATAACATCCCCTCTGAAAAAACATTATAAACGTATCAATACTAACAACAGTATAACCTATTTTATGTCGATTCACATTATATTTTCGCCTTTAATATACAAATTGCAAATCTTCCATCCACTTCAAGAAATTCACACTCTGGATAGCATTTCTCCAAATATTCACGTGCATGATTTTCTATATCTTTTTTACTGATCCCTGATTCGAATACCGAATCAGGCAAATATATTTTATAAGGCACTTCAATTCCATTTAGCAGTTATTACTAATGAACTCGATAAATACCAATCCTTTCTATAAATCATTTGTAAAATAAACAGCGAAACTAGTAATACCTAAAACAAAAATAAAAAACAGGAGCGTTAATACTCTTATAAAAAAGAGTTCACTCCTGTTTTTGAAGTACGTCTTTACTTTACAGATTTTCCGAACGAGAAAGCCCATGCAGGGCATAGCCCGTCTTTAGACGTGGGAGTCTCAATAGCATTTTGATCAATTAATTTAACTATATAAAGTGTTGACATATAATTAATTACACCATTTGTAGAGTTTGGAGAAGCTAGAAAAACTCGACTATACTTACGATCCACAATGGAAGATTATGCAAAAAAATAAAGCTCGCTTCGGCGGGCAATTTTTAATTTGCAATCACATTTTATAATCGTGTAATAGCAAAGATTGTAAAAACAACAATTATCACCAAGAAGGTGCCCATGACTTTTTTAAATGTAGAAGCATCACTTCTTTTTCGAACTTCAGAGTATACTATGCAGAACACCCCTATTGCGCCAAACGTCATAATTAATGATTTAATCAAAACATTTTCCATTATAATTCCTAATTGGTCTCTCTCACCAAAATATGCTAAAGTAAATCCTCCAATGATAATTGTCGATCCAAAAAACCACCATATGATATTCCAAGTTTTATCCCACTTTTTATCTTCATCCACTTTATCTTTTTGAATCATAAAATCCCCCAAGCTTTTTTTAACACTATATAATACTGGATTTTATAAGTCAATAATATAAAAGTCTTATCCTTTTCACTTAATCCCGCAACTTTTAAGAATCTGCGTATTTTGCGAGCCGTGCCGGTGTAATTCTTGATGCCGTGCTTAGTAGCCAATTTTTAACGCTTGGCAAAGGAAGAGTCAACGCCGATCGACTTTAGATAATCGACAATGCTACCTGTCTTTTGGTCGCCTTTAGGCTTGCTCACAGCCTTTTTAGGTGCCGATGTTTTGCCGTTGATGATATCTTGTACTGCTTTATAATTCTTGCCAAGTGATTTCTACCTTGCTTCTCCGTTTCCATGTTTGCCGGCCAGAATCTCTTTTACGAGCTGATCAATAGACTTTTCAGCAGGCTTTGCTTTTGGCTTGGTGCCTAATAACTTCTCGTTGACACGCTTCTGTACGGCATCGTACTGACTTCCTAACGCTTTTTTGCGCTGTGCCCCACTACTGTGTTTACCCACATTTACTTCGTCCGCTAGTTGATCAATGGATTTGGATTTAGGCTTGCTAGTGTTTGTATTAGTATTAGGCTTCGATGTCGATTTATTTGCCAACACGGCCCTTATAATCAAAACAAAGGCAAGCCTTTCCATTCGATCCTTAAACTCGTTGTGGCCCTTAATGTACTTTAAATGAGGGTAAGTTTTTTTGTAGTGCAGCAACCAAATCAGCAAACTTTCCTCTTGTGCTTCCGTAGGCTTCTCCGTACGAAAATCGCCTGTTAAACAAGTGCCTACCGCATAGTTGTTATGATTTCCTACGTGATAAGTTCGAATTCAATATCGTTACAGAACTTAATCGTACCGTCAGATTCAATGACATAGCTGTAACCGATGCTTGGCCAACCTAAACTGTCGACATGATACCGTGAGTAACTTTCAGCATTTGAACCACCTAGCCCCTGTTTGGTTAAGCTGTGATGAATTGCAATTGTCGTTTTACCTTTTAAACTTAGCACTGGGAATTTCTTCGTAGAGTGCCGCTTTGTATATTATTAAATATAATGATTACTACTTTTCATTTTCATTTGAAAGATATATACCGATAATATGGCAATGACTAATAACCTACTACCCACCATATATGATTTATAGAATCAATAGTTCTCTTTTTTCGCTAAGGCCGATTTAAGCGTAATTGGTGCTGGTACAGATGTTGCCATCGAGACAGTAGATGACAATGAACATGAAGTGAAAATAATAGCGTGATCATTTGACCACGCTTTTACTTTTCTATAAACAATATTTATTGTATTGTTATCACTTTATTTTTTCTATATTAATAACACTAACGGTACTATCATATATATTTGTTACATATACGAATTCTGTTATCTTTGCTCGTGATAATACCATAAGCACCATTACCCACTTCGATGGTTGCAACCACTTCTTTTGTTTCTTAATCCACTTTTGAAACACTTTTTAATAGATTTTTAGAAGTCCCTTGATTTGCAATCCTAGTATATTTTTCATCAGATTAGATATAAGCTTGGACAGGATCATTACCAATTTTACCCTTCTCTAGTTATTCAGAAGCGATGTCAACAATAGTTAGTGAATGTTCATCATTTAATGTAGCTACAGTGTTTTTTTCATCTTTTGCAAACACTTTTTAGACGCCTTTACAAGCTGTGTAATTCCGATAAATGAGCGATGTTAGTAATAAAATAGGGTACAGTTCCAACATTTTATACTACATCATAGCCTTGATCTTCAACAACTTCTTTCATATTTTCAAACGAAACTTTTGCTTCGTTATAAGTAACTTCTACTTTACCATTGCTTAAATCTACTTCTACAGTAGCCACTCCATCTAATCCTTTAAGTGCGCTTTCTACTGACATTTTGCAGTGGCCACATGTCATCCCTTTAACATCTAAGGTTTTTGTTTGCATGTTTTCACCTCCTTTCAAGTTATGAAAGAAGAAATTAAATCTTTACTTTCTTTAAACGTAAGGAGTTAGAAACAACACTAACGGAACTTAATGCCATGGCTGCACCAGCAATCCATGGTGCAAGTAACCCAATAGCTGCAATCGGGATTCCCGCTGTATTGTATCCAAAAGCCCAGAAGAGGTTTTGACGGATATTTTTAATCGTAGCATGGCTGATTTTTATTGCTTTTGGAATAAGTAATAACTCACCACCAAGAATCGTTACATCGGCAGCTTCAATTGCCACCTCCGTGCCTGTACCAATGGCAATTCCAATATCGGCGATTGCTAATGCAGGAGCATCATTTACCCCATCCCCAACCATGGCAACTTTTTTACCTAGTAATTGAATTTCTTTTATTTTATCCGCTTTTTCTTCAGGTAATACTTGGGCTATCACTTGGTCAATGCCGACCTGTTTTGCAATTGCTTGTGCAGTTCGCTCATTATCTCCTGTTAACATGATGACTTCTAAACCTTCTTCTTTTAACTCGCTTATTGCTTGTGGCGCTGTTTCTTTAATTGTATCTGCAACGGCAATAATTCCGCGATATTTTCCATCTATAGCAATTAACATCGCTGTTTTTCCATCAACTTCGTAATCAATCAATTCTTGTTCCGCACTACCTACATCGATTTGGTGATCTTGCATGAGTTTTCGATTTCCTACAAGAATGTGATTACTAGATATCGTAGCTTCAATACCGTGTCCAGGTATTGCCGTGAAGTCATCTACTTCGACTAAATCGATATTTTTTTCTGTTGCATGGGCAACAATGGCTTCAGCAAGTGGATGTTCAGAGCCTTTTTCTGCACTAGCTAACAATTGTAATGTTTCTTTATCACCAGTAAAGTCAGTTACTTCTGGTTTTCCTTTTGTGATGGTTCCTGTTTTATCAAGAACAATTGTCTCTAACTCATGAGTTCTTTCTAGATGCTCTCCACCTTTAAAAAGAATTCCGTTCTCTGCGGCCTTTCCTGTTCCAACCATAATTGATGTTGGTGTTGCAAGTCCAAGCGCACACGGACATGCAATAACTAGAACTGCAATTGCTGCAACTAAGGCTGATTCAAAGTGACCGGGTTGGACAAATGTAATCCATACGGTAAATGTCAGAATCGCAATTACCACAACAATCGGAACAAAATAGCCGGAAATAACATCAGCTAATCGCTGAATTGGTGCTTTTGATCCTTGCGCATCTTCCACTACTTTCACAATGGATGCTAGAGCAGTATCCTTCCCTACTTTTGTTGCTTCCATTTCAATCGAACCATTTTTGTTTATCGTTGATCCAATGACAGTTGCGCCTATTTCTTTTTCGATTGGGATCGATTCTCCTGTAAGCATCGATTCATCAACAGCTGTTCGACCTTTTGATATAATACCATCCACTGGTATTTTCTCACCTGGTTTTACAACTAACCGATCACCAACAGCAACTTCCTCAACAGGGATCATAACCTCTTCACCGTCTTTTATGATGCGGGCTTCCTTTGCCTGTAAACTGAGTAATGAGGATAGTGCGTTCGTTGTCTGGCTTTTTGCCCTTGCTTCTAAATACTTACCAAATAGAATCAACGTAATTAATACTGCACTTGTTTCAAAATATAGATGGGACTCGTATGCTGGATTCCCAATCGACTTAAATGCTTCATATAAGCTATAAAAATAAGCAGCACTTGTACCTAATGCAACAAGCACGTCCATGTTTGCTCCGCCGTTACGAAGGTTCTTATATGCACCAACATAGAATTGCCAGCCGATAATAAATTGAACGGGTGTTGCTAATGCAAACTGAAACCACGGATTCATAAACAAATCCGGTATCGTTATATTAAATAAATGAACCAACATGGTTACTAATAGCGGTGCAGCTAACAAGGATGAGATAATTAATTTCGTTTTCATATTTTTAATTTCTTTTTCCTTGTGAGTTTGCTTTTCTACGACCTCAGCTTTAGGTTTAGCGTCGTAACCAAGGTTTTTGATTTTGTCAATTAGTGCTTTTAAATCCAGTAATCCTGGATTGTATTCGATAGATGCCGTTTCTGTTGTTAAATTTACTGCCGCAGATTTTACTCCGTCTTGCTTATTCAATACCTTTTCGATCCGGGTTGAACAAGCGGCACAAGTCATGCCAAATACATCTAGCTCTACTTTCTCTGTTAAGACACCATAGCCGACATTTTCAATTTTCTTTGTAATCTCTTCTATGGAGGTCTTTTCAGAATCATAGTCTATGGTTGCCTTTTCCGTTGTTAAATTGACTTGTGCTTCGACCCCATCCATTTTATTTAATACCTTTTCGACACGAGTGGAGCAAGAGGCACAGGTCATTCCTGTTATTCCAAGCGTTGCGTGATGTGTTTCGCTCATAATAACCTCCTCCTTATTTAGAAAACTGCTTTAATACACCCATTAATTCATCTATTGTTTCTTTTCCTTCCCCTTGCTTAATCGCATCACTGACACAATGATTGATATGCCGCTCCGTGACGGCAAAACCAACATTTTTTAATGCGGATTGAATTGCACTAATTTGTACTAAAATGTCTACACAATAACGATCTTCTTCTACCATTTTCTGTATTCCACGAACTTGTCCTTCTATACGCTTTAAACGATTAATGACTTTTTGCTTTTCATCTTGTGTTCTTGGTTTACTTGGGTGATCATTTAAGAATTTTTCCAAATAAATCACTTCCTTTCCCTTCATATTTATACCATACCCCCATATAGTATATTTGTCAAGAAATAACTTCATGTTTTGTAAAATATCTTGGCAGATAGGAAAGTAAAAATCTTTCCCGCCTGCATTAAGAAAAACTAAGAGCAAACCTCGACAATAAAATGAGGTTTCCTCTATTCTTTCGTTCACGTTCTTATCCTTTCGCACATGCGGTACAGGTCATCCCAGATATATCAAATGTTTGTTTATCATGCCACGTGATAACTTAATTTCTCAATTTTGTCTTCAAAATCCTGAACATTTATTTTTTCAGGGTCGTAAACAACCTTTGTTTTTTCTATCGCAACATTGACATTGGCATCTACCACAATGTCTATCTTGTTTAGACTTAATCAATTTTATTGGCACATACCCGAACAAGTCATGCCTTGAATTTGTAAATTTACTTCTTTTTGTGCTCCCATCGTTATTTCCCCACACCATATAAGGGTATATTTTTTAATAAAAATCGTGTTTCAGAAGCACGAACATCCCTCTTATCCTTGTTCTTCAATCACTTCTATAATATCTTTCAAGTTGACTTTTTGGAGGTCACATCGTCTGTTCCATCTTGTAAATGAACTTTTACAGTTTCCACACCGATCCGTTCCCCAACACTTCCCTCAATAGAATTCACACAATGTCCACAAGACATACCTTATACGTTCAGTGTTTCAATAGTCATTTTCATTACCTCTAATTTTTAATTCTTTTCCATATTACTATACCGTAGTTAGGTATTGTCAAGTGAAAAATTTATCAATTACCCGAGAATACCCGTGATTTCAATCGTGGGATGAATCTCCTACCACCATACTAGAAGCCCTTTCCTACATCATAATAAGAAAGGGCACAACCAACTTAATATACTATTTACTCAATTTCCTCCAAAATAGATAAATCAATTAATCCAGTTATATCGCTTGAGTCAACATAGCCTGCTTCTTTACTAATATCCGCCATTTCTTGAATTACTTGTTCATTTACATTTGTCGTCACTTCCAAACGACTAAATGCGACCTCCGTTTCTTCTTTATCAATTTCTTTTCCCGTTAATTCTTGAATATGCTTGATCACTATATCTTGTGCTTCTTCTGGATTTTCTTTTATGAACTCGACTGCTTTCTTATGCGCTGTTAAATATGCTGTTGTTAGTTCCTTATTTTCGGTGAAATCACTTGTAGCTGCAACGACCGTATTTGTTGACTCTTTTCCCCAAGCAAATTCATCCCAGCCTAAGAGCAATTTTCCGTCTGCTTGAGTTTCTAATGTATATCCCCACGGCTCTTGTGTTGCCGCAGCCTCAACGGATCCTTGTGTAAATAATGTTGCTGTCTCTGCTGGTGCCGCTGCGAATAATTCAACCGTACCACCACTAGATGTAGCATCTAAATCCACTTCTTGTAAAGCTTTTCTAAGCATCACATCTTGTGTACTTCCAATGACTGGAATAGCTACTCTTGTTCCGTCTAAATCTTCTAAATCATCTATCCCACTATCTTTAGTCACCGCAAGTACTGCTCCACCATTTACTGCTCCAGAAATGATATGGAATTCTGGATTTTTTACATAAATATTTAATAACGGACCAGGTCCGACTGTTCCCACATCAATTTCCTTTGTTTGCATCGCTTCCATGAATAACCCACCATTATTAAATTGCAATGTATCGATTGTTACTCCATGACCAAACTCTTCTTCAAAATAATTATTTTCTAGTGCTACAATCGTTGCGACATGTGTCAAGTTTGGAAAATAACCAATTTTAACAGTATTATCACCGTCGTTTGAGCATCCTGCCAAAATTCCTACTAATAATATAATTGAAACAGATAACTGTAAAATTTTCCTCATCCAAATTCCTCCCTTTTTTATTTTTAAGCTTTATTCATTCCCCATTTAGTTTGAACCGATCGTTCTAAACGCACAAAGACAACATGATCCATAATCGTTCCAATGACAGCAATGATAATCATCACTGAAATAACTAAATCCATCTGCCCGAGTGAACGACCGTTTTCAAGTAATTGCCCTAATCCACCGCCAGCACCTAATAATTCTCCAGCCATCAATGCCCGCCAGGAAAAAGCCCAAGCAATACGTAATCCGGAGAGCAGTTGTGGGATAGAAGCTGGTACGATTACTGTTCTAATAAAGTGAAATCCGCTAGATCCTAACGTTTTTGCCACTCTTTGATATAATGTTGGTACGTTTTTAAATCCACTCGTTGCACTAATTGTCATTGTCCAAGTAGCCCCAATGGTTACGATAAATAAAATCGCAAAATCGTTTAATCCAAACCAAATGATTGCAAGTGGAAACCAAACGATACTTGGAATCGATTGAAGTGCTGTTACAACGAAACCGAGCGTATCTTCCACGAGCTTATAACGCCAAATCAAATATCCTAAAATTACACCAAGAGTGATTGCAATGGAAAAACCGATGAATATCCGACTGAGACTTTTTATAATTGCAGAAGTTATTTGTCCATTTAATAATCCGCTAAATAATGTAGTGAAAACTTCGGTTAAACTCGGGAACATAAAACTTGGTAAACCGGACAGTCTAGATGTAACTTCCCAAATCACCGCTATCATTACGATGAAGGTGATTCGTCTTAAAGTCGTAGTCATCCCCCATTTCCTCCCTTAACACCTTTTCGATTTCATTTTCTAGTATTTTCAATATTCTTTGCTCTGTGTGTAATGTTACCGAATCCGGCATAATTCCGTCTTTTGTCGATGGAACAGAAATAACCTCTTTAATTTTCCCAGGTCTTGTTGCAAGCACAATAACTCTCTCCGATAAAAGCACGGCTTCACGAATATTGTGCGTGATAAAAAATATCGTTACTTTCGTTTTTCTCCATATATCTAATAATTCTTTATGAAGTACCATTCTTGTTTGTTCATCTAAAGCTGAAAATGGTTCATCCATTAGTAAAATATCTGGTTCCATCACGAGCGCTCTTGCGATGGCGACACGCTGTTTCATGCCGCCAGATAATTGGTGAGGATATGCATGAACATACTTACTTAAATGCACCATTTTTAATACGTCAAGCGCTTTTTCTTCCACTTCTTTTTTAGTCATATTTTTCAATTTTAGTCCGTACGTAACATTGTCTAACACGGTCAACCACGGAAATAAGCCATCTTCCTGGAATACAATGACACGGTCAGGTCCTGGATTACTTACCTTTCTACCTAAAATTTGAATCGACCCTTCATCCGCTTTTTCTAGTCCTGCAATCACATATAATAATGTTGATTTCCCACATCCTGAGGGACCTACAATCGATACAAAGTTTCCCTTTTCAACGTCGATATTGATATTTTCAAGAACTTTTACATCCTCATTTTTTTCATTTTTAAAACTTTTATTAATATCTTTTATCGTCAAATACATATTTTCACCTCAAATCGATATCCTTTCTCATTAAAACAAATCTGTTTACTTAGCATTATAGTTAGTAAAAAAGCGGAGACTATGAATCTCACACTTTTCAACTAAAAAGATCACTAGACAAATAACGTTCTCCAGTATCAGGCGCAATACATACGACTGTTTGACTCGGATGTAATCGACGTGCAACAAGTAGAGCTGCATATACAGACGCACCACCTGAGGGACCTAATAATATTCCTTCTTGAGACGCTAATTTATGCACTGTTTGATAGGCATCATCATCCTCTATTCGAATAATTTCATCATAAACATCTGTATTTAATATTTTTGGAATAAATCCTGGACTAGTTCCGACCAGTTTATGTTTACCTGGCTTTCCACCTGAAAGAACCGGAGATCCTGCTGGCTCAACAACATGAGTTGAGATAGATGGATCATATTCTTTCAACGTTTCACCAGTTCCTGTAATCGTTCCTCCAGTACCTGCCGTGCAAACGAATGCAGCAAGTTTTTTCTTTCCGGCTTTCATTGCTTCGATAATTTCATGCGCAGTTGAAATTCGATGTATATCTGGGTTTGCTTCATTTTCAAATTGCATTGGAATAAAACTATTTGGAATCTCAGAAGCTATTTCTTCCGCCCTTTTGATTGCTGCTGGCATCTTTCCTGCACTAGGTGTCAAAACTACTTTAGCACCAAATGCTTTTAAGATGTTCACTCTTTCCTCTGTAGAAGAGTCAGGCATGACGATAATGGCTTTATATCCCTTTGCAGCAGCATTCATAGCAAGACCAATCCCGGTATTTCCGGAGGTTGGTTCAATAATCGTTGCACCTGGCTTTAATAGCCTAGCCTTTTCTGCTTGCTCAAGCATGTAAAACGCAGCACGATCCTTCACACTTCTGCTCGGGTTAAAATATTCAAGCTTCACATAAATTTCCGCACCATTTGGATCTGCAATTCTGTTTAATTTGACTAATGGAGTATCCCCAATTAATTCTGCAATATTGTTGACGACTTTCAAATTGTTTCTTCCTCTCGTTAAAGGTTATTTTTTATTATAGCAGATAATCCTCATAATTCCTACCTTTTTAGAGTGATTTAATGTGCAATAAAGGAAGTTATCACCAATTTAATTGTAAATGTTGTTTCTAAAAATATGTTATAAACAGTTGAAGAAGAAGTATTGCTATTTTAGCAGACTCCTTCTTTTCTATTTTGAACTTTTAACCAAGTTTATCATGCTCCTGTATTGGACAAATCGAAAATAGTAAATAAAAAGGACGGTATAGCATTTACTAATTTTTAAATTTTGATGCTCAGCGGGGGCGATCCAAGTACACGACATTTTTCAGATACCAACATATTTGACCTAATAATAAATGTACCTTCTCTTCATTCGATTCATATGTTAAAGCAAAGAGAAAGGAGAGAAGTCTTGTGCTTTCCACTAGTGCATTTTTGCAAGCGATGATCCCCCTTTATATTATGGCTTTGATTGGCTTTTTGAGTAGTAGAATGAAAATACTTCCGCCTCATGCTAAACAGATCATTACTCAATTGATGCTATACATCACTCTACCTGCATTGATTTTATTTTCTTTGGATGGCACTTTATCCTTAGATCTTTTAAAAGATCTTTATTGGCTCGTGGCGATGTCTATTTTCATAATGAGCATATCTCTTCTTGTCGGTGCATGGCTTAGGAAAAAAGCAATCTTGCCTACGGGACAAAAAAGTGTATATGAAAGTTTGATTATTTTTGGCAATCAAGGTTTTATCGGATTTGCTATTGCTTATATACTAATGGCGGAACAAGGAATTATTTATTTAACACTATTTAATATTTATTACCTTATATTAATTTGGACATATGGAATTTATATTTTTACAAAGAGTGAACCACGTATTAACTGGAAGGGGTTGTTTTTAAACCCTGGTATTCTTTCAACTTTGCTTGGATTAGGTATGTTATTTCTTCCATATAAGTGGCCTAATCCGATTTTGGATACATTTGAGAGTATTGGAAAAATGACCATACCATTATCAATGATATTAATAGGTAGTTTGTTATCAGATATAAAATGGTATGATTTCAAAACATATTGTAAAAACATCTATCTTTGGATTGCCGCTTGCTGCAAACTACTTATCCTTCCATCGTTTTTGTTAATCTTTATTTTCTTTAATGTTCCTTATCCATTAATTATTATTGCGGTGTTAACTTCTGCCATGCCAAGCGCCTCTACTACCTCTGTTTATGCACAAAAATTTAGTGCAGATGCGTCTTTTGCATCATTTGGGGTTCTGCTTACAACGATACTTTGTATTTTTACCATTCCATTACTTTATAGCCTACTACGATGGTTGCACTAAAATTCAACATGCACCTTCCAATACTGTTAATGCTACTTAAAATGATGAAAATTATTTAACCTTTAGTTCTATTTCAAGTATTTAAAGGTGAACTGGAAACAAAAAAATGAAGTGATTAAATTCAGTAATCCTTCTCTTTTACTAAATTTATTTCATCAGGCTTCAATTGCTAAAAAATGGATTAATGAAATAACACTGATTATACGTTAATTAAAAATATGACACCTGTCATATACAATCACTGACAGGTGTGAATTCTCACTCACAATTTTCCCAGATACAATAGGGTTAACGAAATTTTTTCTTCAGAGTGAGGAGACAGATCATGAATAAAAAGAGAATTCGGCTGTTAGATATTTTACGGGGATTTGCAATTGTAGGAACACTAGGTACCAATATATGGATTTTTGCCCATTTGGGAGATTTATCGTATATAACGACATATGAATATTCTTCTTGGTGGGCATTTGAAGACTTTTTAAGAATGCTAATTTTGTTTTTAGTAAATGGAAAGTTTCTTGGTCTTTTGACTATTATGTTTGGAGTCGGGCTGGAATTAAAGTATAAACAAGCATTAAGAAAAAGCAAACCTTGGCCCGCTATGTATATTTGGACATCTGTTATATTAATCACTGAAGGTTTTATTCATTTTTTACTCGTCATGGAGTATGATATTTTAATGAGTTACGGGGTTACAGCCATCATCGTATCGTTTATAATAAAAGGTGGAGACGCTATTATTTCTAAATCGATGAAGATAATCGGAAGTATCCATGCCGTATTTATTCTTTTTCTGTTAGTTGTTGCCATCCTTGGCGCTAATATGTCTTTGGGAAGTTTTTATGAAGTCACACTCCTTTATCAAAATGGAACTTGGATTGAGCAAATTCAATACCGACTCGCTAATTTCCTCATACTTAGAAGTGAAGCTATTTTGGTTATACCAATGAATATCTTTCTTTTTTTATTAGGTGTAAGACTCATGCGTTTAGGAGTTTTTGCACCGGATGAGAACGGAAAGCAGAAACGAAAAAAATTGTTTCATATAGGAATTTATGTTGGTCTGCCTTTAAACTTACTTATCTTTATTCCTGGGGGCGCATTTGACTTGCCTGTCCGATATTTATTTGCACCACTTCTTTCGCTTGGTTACCTCGCTTTAATTGCAAGAATGGTTGAAAAAAATGAAGCGTTTTGGCTCTGGAAACAATTAGAACATATGGGGAAAATGTCCTTAAGTTGCTATGTGATGCAAAATATACTCGCTTCTTGCATTTTTTATGGATGGGGGCTTGGACTTGGGGGAAATGTTAACTCAATAATGATCATTTTGATATGGATGCTTATTTCTGGTTTTCTCATGATTTTTTCGTCATGTTGGATTCAGCATTTTAAACAAGGGCCAATGGAGTCCATCCGCAAATATACTGCTAGTATCATACAGAGATAGAAATTTCACCGGAGGCTACTACCAATGATTAATAAAATATATCCTCGAGATCAAATACGAAAATATTTACTAATCGATACGTTTGCTGTTGTTATTCTAACATTCATGGTCATAACCTCGGAGTCGCCGACTAGCATAATTGTTAAACTGTTGCTTCTTATTCTATTTTACGGTTCCTTTTATTTAAGTCTTTGGTTTCGTGATTGGCGGCTTTTAATAGCGACTATTTTAGGATGTGTTTCCCTATCTTTATTAACTATTTATACGGATCATACTTTTATGTTTTTTGGATTTATTTTTGCAGAACTGTTAGGGAGAGCAAAGACGAAGGTTCATATCGGAGTTGGGATGGCGGCGATTGCAGTAATGATTATCTCCGTCCAACTGTATGAATATAAGACCTTTTCTTCTATGGATTCTTCTGTAATGCTGCTTTTGTTGCTTCTACAACTTCTGTTGCCAATTATTATTTATATAAGGGAAAAAGCTAAAACATTAGAAAGCGAGCTACATTCGGCTAATCAACAAATTGAAAAGTATATTCAAGAAGAAGAAAGACATCGAATCGCCAGAGACCTACACGACACACTTGGTCAGACTTTAACGATGATCAAGCTAAAAAGTGAACTAACTATGGTTTTGATCGATAAAAATAGTCATCAGGCAAAAGCAGAATTAAATGATATTTTAAAGACATCCAGAATTGCTCTCAAACAGGTACGTGAACTAGTAACAGATATGAAATTTGTCTCACTGGAAGAGGAGATTATTCGCTCTGGATCATTATTAAAAGAAGCAAATATTAAATTGATTGTGGAAAAAACAAAGCATCCCTTTCTCCAGAGTGTTGAAGAAACAATGCTGTCTCTTTCATTACGTGAAGCCATCACAAATACAATCAGACATAGTAAAGCAAAAGAGTGTATGATTAAAATGGATGAAAATGATGATTCCTTCAGAATTTTAATCCGTGATGATGGGATCGGGTTCAAAAACCCAACGATTGGAAATGGAATCGAGTCGATGAAGGAGCGTTTGCGAGCATTAAAAGGGAATGCAGAAATAGACAGTGCATCTGATAGAGGAACTATTGTTACGCTTATGTTGCCCAAAAACCCGGAGGAAAAGGAGAATTTGGTAGTATGATACGTATTGTGATTGCAGAAGATCAACAAATGCTTCGAGGAGCATTTACATCATTATTAAAGTTCGAGGAAGATATTGAGGTAGTAGCAGATGTGTCTGATGGACAACAAGCTTGGGAAGCCATATTAAAGTTTAAACCCG
Source organism: Pseudogracilibacillus sp. SO30301A (assembly GCF_037072025.1). Classification (NCBI taxonomy): domain Bacteria; kingdom Bacillati; phylum Bacillota; class Bacilli; order Caryophanales; family Bacillaceae; genus Pseudogracilibacillus; species Pseudogracilibacillus sp. SO30301A. The sequence continues at coordinate 63,559 of NZ_JAXHDD010000011.1, forward strand.
ATGTTTGTATAGTTGATATCGAAATGCCGAATCTAACAGGTTTGGAGTTAGCAGAAAAGATTCGAAGTACTGGGATTAATTGCAAAATTATTATTGTTACAACCTATGGGCGTCCCGGATATTTACAAAAGGCAATGAGTGCAAAAGTGGAAGGATATTTACTAAAAGACGAACCGATTGATTATCTTATTACTTCTGTTCGTAAAGTGATGAAAGATGAGAAAGTGATCAGTGCTGACTTAGCCGCCGCCATACTTCTAAAAGAAGAAAGTCCACTTACCGAACGTGAAACCGAAGTTCTTCGTCTAACAAAAGAAGGGATGACAACGAGGGATATAACGAAGGAACTTTATTTAACAAAGGGAACGATCCGCAACTATTTATCATCTGCTATTCAAAAGTTAGAAGCTGAATCGAGACAACAAGCGGTAAATATCGCAGTAGAAAAAGGCTGGTTATAATTGAGAGTAGAAATACAGATTAAAAAAGAATGACCTTCTTGTCATTTTTTTCTTTTGTATAGTATCATATCCCTATATTACCAGCCCTCTCTGAGCATAGCCAACTTCTTCCATTGATTCCTGAACTCCAAAGATAAGCTCGTTTCGCTTTAATTTACTTTTTTTGCTGAGTCACCAAATTGACTTGAGTCCGACTCTAGCTTCTAATACTCTCCTACTTTATTTCTCAATCGATGCATATATTATTTAGTATTGCATTGATTGATGTACCAACTGGTTTAACCTCCGTATTTTTAATTCATATCGCTTTCTAACTTTTCATTTATCTCCTGCTTCCAAGTGAATGAAAGCCCAATTCCTATCGCCATAAATATTGCTGCAAAATAAAAAGGAAAATCTAAGTCTATATCAAATAAAATCCCGCCGATTACCGGTCCGAAAACATTGCCGAAACTTGTAAACATTGAATTCATACCACTTACAAAACCTTGCTCATCACCGGCAACTTTTGACAAATAAGATGTAAATGCCGGTCTCATTAGATCAAACCCGACGAATACAAACACTGTTATAAATAAGATTGAAAAATAAGCGTGGACCATCGTCATTAAAAATACGAATATACTTGAAAATATAAAACAATAACGGATTAATCGTATCTCTCCAAACTTTTTTGTTAAACGATCAAATAAGATAACTTGTGAAATTGCACCTAATACTGCGCCGCCAGTAATTATAATTGCAATATCTTTTGGTGTAAAACCAAATTTATGATCAACAAACAAACTAAATATAGAATCGAACGCCGCCAAGCCAAATGAAGATATAAAAATGATAATAAATGCAACAAAATACAACGGAGTAAACATACGCTTTAACCCTGTTCTAGTCTCTTGTATATGTCCAGCTGCTCGTCTCACTGGTTCCTTCAGCATAACAATAGAAAATATAGCTGACACTAAAGCTAATAATGCCGCAGAGAAAAACGGAACACGCGAGCCAATTTCAGCCAGAAATCCACCTATACCAGGACCGATAATAAAACCCGTTGAAATGGAAGCTGACATATATCCCAGTGCTTTCGCACGTGTTTCCATCGTCGTAATATCAGCAATAAATGCCGTAACTGCCGGCATAATAAAAGCAGCACTTATTCCTCCTAGCAATCTAGAGATAAAAAGTACTTCTACAGTTTGACCGATTCCAAATAGAAATTCCGATATACTAAAAATAATTAAACCAATCACTATCATTTTTTTTCGCCCGAAAGTATCTGCCCACCGTCCTGCTATTGGCGAAACAAGTAATTGAGCAAGAGCAAACGCGGCAACAAGATTACCTACGACAGACCCTGATAAGTGAAGTTCATTCATAATCGTCGGAAGTACCGGAATCACAAGGCCGATTCCTAAGAAAGCGATAAATAAATTTATAAGTAAAATGATGAGTGTTACCTGCTGCTTTTCCATCTGTTTTTCTCCTTTTTAAATCACATAAAAGAATTATATACTTTACGTTTTAAAAGAGTCAATAGTATAGCTATTTCCTGATTGAAAGACCCAGTAAATAATAATTTAAGGCGTTGTATCTTACACTAAAAAAGTGTAGATCCTACGCCTTTTTTGTCGCTATTTTAGTAAACAAAAAGGACACCTTTTGATAAAATTAACGTGACCAAACCATAATTTTGGAGGTGTCCTTATGTTTAAACATTATACCATGAACCAAGTAGTTTTGCCGCTAGATTTAGAAATAAGGCGCAGTAAATAGTCTACTATACCCATCTTCCACTAAATGTTGAGAGCCTGTATCCTCCCCTGGATTAATGGTTAATAATAACCTCCTATCCAGTATCTCCAAGGATCACTTGGATCTATTGGCAGATAAACAAATGACCTATTTATCTGCCATGGATAAAAATGAAATGGCTTGTCATCCGTTATTTGAACAAGTAATGCCTGAAGCTGTTACACCAGATAAATAAACAACTACTGAAGGTACAGAACTTTGAGCCGATTGATAAAAATGAACGGTTTTTTGTTCGAGAAGAAAAAGATGGAAAGCGCCTGTACATATTTTCATTTGAGGTTTCACGTTTTTATGAGGATATCGAATCCTACGAAAACAGAATAAAGCAGTTATTTGCGTGGATAGGGACTGAAAATGCCAAACTGTCCGTGGCTAAAAAATCACGAAAGAAAGAAACGACTGTAAGAAAAGTACAACAGATGCTTTCCAAGAAAAAACTAAAAACGATTATGAATATATCGGTTATTCCGATTGAACTTGAAGTATTAAAAAAGGATGGTAAACCTCGCACAGTACACAGTTTTAAAATTTGTGCTGAAGTGGATCTGGAAAAGGAAAAAGAAGTGCGAAGACGTGACGGGATTACCTGTTTTATTACCAATGAAATATCCATGGCTAAAGAAGAAGTAGTTTTCAAATATCGTGCAAAACCAAAATTGAAGAAGCTTTTCGGGAAAATGAAGTCACAACTAGCGCTTCGTTTATCTCATATGTTATGTGTTGTTATCAACACATACGGAAGATTCCTATTAACTAACTCTAAAATATTCAGAATCTCTATACTAATACATAGCTCCATTAATACAAAATATCCTCACTCCTCCCACAACCTCCTCAACTTCTTCGATTTCTTTTACCAAATAATCAAAGATAATCGAGTAATACACCCATTTTCACTGCTTTGCAGATAGAGTAGAGAATACCTTCTTCCACAGTTTCTCATCGGGGATATGTATATCTGAAGTTGTGTAAGTGGAATGGGGTGTATCCGTTGTATCGACTTTAGCATGTTTCTCCAAGTATTCTTGCTCTTTTTCGGTTTCCCTCGTCTTTTTCCGAATGAGATCAATCTGACGGTTACGAATGACGTAGTTGAAATTAATCGAGTGTGGCCCCTTAATTACTTGATTTATTATTGATGGGACACAGGGGTCTGTCCCTCTGTCCCATTACAGTTTGGATTTCTTATTTTTTCTCCTTTTCTATTTGTTCTAATTCCTCACAAAGCGTTTCCCACTTTGTTTCCAATGCTTCTTTTTCTTTATAAAGCTCTTGAAGCAGCTCAATGTCCTGAGTTTCTGAGAGCTGTTTATCTAAATGAATCATTTGATCTTCTAAATGAAGAATTTCATTCTCTAACGTTTCAAGCTTTCGCGTTTTAGTTTTTAAGACTTTCGGTCGTGTAATTTTCTTCTTATTTTCTGTACTAATCTGAACAGACTGCTCTCTGCGCTCATCCATCTTCTTCTTTGCCCATGTATAGTCACCCTCAAAAGCATGTACTGCTCTATCTTCTATCCAATAAATTTTCCTGAATAATTTATTTAAAAAATAACGGTCATGTGAAACAGCTAAAATCGTGCCTTCAAATTCCTCGAGTGCTTCCTCCAATACTTCTCTAGAATCAATATCTAAATGATTTGTTGGTTCATCTAAAATAAGCAGATTCACGTCCTGGTACATGAGCTGCGCCAATCTCAAACGCATTCTCTCACCGCCGCTTAAGGAAGAAACCTCTTGAAAAACTGCATAGCCATAGAACATAAACCTCGCTAAAATTCCTCTCGCTTCACCTTCCGTTACACTTACCTCATCTCGAAATGCTTCTAGCACTGTTTCATTCTTAAGTCCTGAAAATACATGCTGTGATAAGTAACCGATTTTTACATTACTCCCTATACGAACCTCCCCCTCATCTGCAGCAAGCTCCTGTAAGATTAATTTCAGCAAAGTTGATTTTCCTGTCCCATTTTCTCCAATGATCGCCACTCGATTCCGAAAGGCAATATGCATGTTAACTTTTTGAAATAAATTCTTATCCACAAAGCTTTTAGATACATCTTTTAACATAATTACATCCTTCCCGCTTCGTTCGGTCGCTTCAATCTCAAAGTTCATCTTCTTCCGATTCAAAATAGGACGTTTTATTTTTTCAATTCTTTCTAATGCTCTTTCCATATTCCGTGCTCTGCGATGTAAATCTGCATTTGGCGGATTGGCACGGTTCGCCCAGTCACGTAATCTTTTAATCGCTTCTTTCATCTTCTTGATTTTCTTTTGCTGCTCCTCATAATCTTGAAAAGCTTTGAGTAACCGCACTTCTTTTTCCTTCACAAACCCTGTGAAATTCGTATGATATATCGTAACCTCCCCATCCTCCATATCCAAAACTTTATTTACAACCTCATCTAGAAAATAGCGGTCATGTGAAATCACCAGGACAGTGCCAGGATATTCTTTTAGGAAATTTCCAAGCCATTCGACTGCCATTAAGTCTAAGTGATTTGTCGGCTCATCCAGTAATAATAAATCTGGCTGCTGTAACAGCATTAATCCTAAACCTACCTTCGTTTTCTCTCCTCCGCTCAACTTGGAAAAAGACTGTTCAACTAAATGCTTCATATTTAAACCATGCACAATTTTTTCGATATTCGCTTCGATTTCATAACCGCCATTTACTGCAAACTCATCCTGCAGGGCACCATATTCAACCACAAGCTTTTGCAGCTTATCATCATCCGTTTCACTTGCCATATCTCTTTCAAGTTTTTTCATTTTAGCTTCAACTATTAGCAGATCAGCAAACGCTGTTTTCAACACATCCTTTGTCGCTGTTGTATCCTGATAATCTGAAATTTGTGATAAATAACCAATTACAGCACCCTTTTTCCAATGAATTTTACCAGCATCAGGGGGTTCTTCTCCGGCAAGCAAACGGATAAGCGTTGTCTTTCCGCTCCCGTTTCGACCAACCAGACCAACACGCTCTTTAGCTTTTATTTCAAATGTCATATTTTCAAAAATGGCATTGCCGCCATACATCTTTGCTATTTGATTTACACTGCATATAATCATTATTTTTCCTCCAATTTAAAAAGCCATGAGAAGACATACTCCCATGGCTAACCAAATATTTTCCAACAAAAAGGAGCACATGAAAATGTGCTCCTTTACACGTTTATTATGGGTTAAGAGATGTTTTCACTGTTTTAGATTTCTATTTAGTTGTTAAAAAAGGACACACGTATCCCGTTAACAGCAAAAATAGAAATTTCAGCACGGCATAAATAAAGGAATTCCATCCAATTTGCGCGCTCTAAAACAGCTTGATTCAACATCATACCCACCCCCGTTTCAATAAAGTTAGGTTTATTTTAACATTTGTAAGAATTTTATGCAATCCCTAATATATTCTAAGATTTCATCACCGTACTATAAGAATAACCTTCTAGAATCTTTAATCATTAAATAAGAAATTTACTATAAAATGTCTTGCAAGGCCATATTTAGTGTTTCATAGGTAAAATTGTAACCTTCTCGTTCTAATCGTTCTGGAAGCACCCACCGACTTTTTAATACCAATTCTGTTTCTGTCCGAATTAGAAATGATCCAATCTTCAGCACCCATTTGGGAGAAGATAAACCGAATGGGACATTCATCGTTTTTCTTAGTATTCCCATTAGTTCGCGATTACTGACAGGTTCAGGTGAAGAACAATTAAAAACTCCACTTAGCTCTTCCTTTTCTTTCAGAAAGTTAACGATTTTAAATAAATCCTCGATATGTATCCAGCTAAACATTTGATTTCCCTTTCCCTGAACACCACCAAGTCCAAATCTCACTAAATTTCGATAAGGTATGATTACTCCGCCGCCCTTGCCTAATACAATAGCTACGCGTAAGGCAATTTGTCTTGTTTTTGGTAAATCAAATGAAAAGAATGTTTTCTCCCAGTTTGTTGCAACATTAACCGAGAATCCTGAACCAATCTCCCCTCCATCTTCTGTCATCGGACGGTCTTCTGCATGTCGATAAATGGTTGCCGTACTGGAATTCATCCAGATTGCAGGGGGATTATCACATGCCAGTATCGTCTCTCCAAGTATTGTAGTTGTCCTAATCCTGGAGTTCATAATTTCATTCTTATTTGCTTCATTATAGCGACAATTTACAGTTTTGCCCGCAAGATTGATAAGAAGTTCAGCATCTTCTAATGCCTCTATAATGGCAAATGTATCATCCCAGGAAATATGCTGCTCTTGCCGCGATATAATAATCACCTCATAGCCTAATTCTTTAAACCTTCTTTCAAAATATTCACCAATAAAACCTGTCCCTCCAGCTAAAACTATCTTTTTCATAGAAAAACTCCAATCTACATTAAAGTCGGTTCTCCTTGCCTATTATCGCTTTACTTTTTATTCATGATAGTCTTTGATAAGTTTAAAGCAGCTTCCTCACAGCCGTCGTCCAATAACTTTAGTTCTCCTAGCAGCAGAATGACATTTCAATAAAAACAATTGCTTTGACTTCTCTAGCCTTTATGCAATATTTTAACCTTACTACTCAAACTCTTCAAACCTCCCCTCAAAATTACTTAGAAACTTCATTTTACTTTTCAGTTACCAACTGCTTCCAGTATAATAGATTTATATATTTTTTTAAAATTTGGAATTGAGAGGAATCGTATGCTTAATAAGGTACGAAGCTTTCAGACGAGAAACCTGGTGAATTTACGGAAAACGTAAAATCGATGTAGAACCAGTATTCGGTTTCCTGGAGGCTAATTTGGGTTTCACTCGTTTTTCCGTTAGAGGAAAACAGAAAGTGAAAAATGAATTAGCAATTGCATTGATAGCGGTGAACTTGAGAAAAAACGCCGCCATGAATGGTAAAATAGTGGCGGAAGATGGAAAAACTCCACAAAAAAGGTTCCAAGCAAATTTTTTATTGCTTGGAACCTTTTTATTTACTATTTTTGACTAGTTATATCCCTGCCTCTTTAAAGTATTTTAAACTATAGAACCTCCGCACGAACATGCTGGGTGGCAGATAATGATGCTGAGTCACGAGTACTACATGCTGAGTGGCGAATAAAGATGCTGAGTCGCGTGCTCTACATGCCGAGTGTGCGTGACTCACTTACATCGTTATTATATTATACACTAACAGTTTCCATGTCCCGCTTCGCCATTTGCTCAGTATATGGTTTTCGTTTCATAATCCGAGCGAGAATTTCTTCAACATAAATGGAAAAATCGAGTTGCGTACGGTGCCTTGGTCTTGGTAAATTAATTTTCTGATCTAAGCTGATAATCTCATCTTCTATTAGTAGAACACGATCTGCAATTGCTACTGCTTCTTCTACATCGTGTGTCACTAATACTGCTGTAAATCCTCTATCCTTCCATAGTTCTTCAATCAAATCCTGCATTTCAATTCGAGTCAAAGCATCCAAAGCTCCTAACGGCTCATCTAACAGTAACAACTCAGGGTCATGAACTAAAGCTCGAGCAAGAGCAACACGTTGTTTTTGTCCGCCTGATAATTTCCTAGGCCAGTCATAAAGCCGATCCCCTAACCCAACATGTTGAAGTGTTTCGATCGCTTTTTTCTCCTCTTCTTTAGGAAGGGCAATCCTAATATTGTCTATCACGCGCTTCCAAGGGAGTAAACGTCCATCTTGAAACATAATTCTAGAATATTTATTTAAGCTAGATAGTGCTGTGCCATTCATCTTAATTATTCCTTCACTTGTTTGTTCTAATCCTGCAATTAATCTGAGCAACGTACTTTTGCCACATCCGCTCTTACCAACAACAGCGATAAATTCTCCCCTTTCAATTTGAAGATTGATTCTTTTTAATACTGATCGATCAGAAAAACTTTTACTTACTCCTTCAAGTGATACATGTGTTTTTTCTACCATTCGTTTTTCTAATTGTTCCATTTAAGCAATCTCTCCTCAAAGTATTTCGCAATGATATCAGATAACTTTCCAAATAAAGCATATAGAACGATACTTAAAACTATTACATCCATCTGCATAAATTCCCTGGCATTCATCGCCATATATCCAATTCCTGCATGTGTTGAAATTGTTTCTGCTACGATAAGAGTTAGCCACATGACACCTAATGAAAAACGGATACCTACTAATATCGATGACATTGCCCCAGGGAGTATCACGATAAAAAATAACGCTTTTCCTTTTAAACCATACGCTCTTCCCATCTCAATTAAATCCTTATCAACCGACTTAATTCCGTGATACGTATTAATATATATTGGGAATAAAACACCTAGTGCAACTAAAAATATTTTTGACGTTTCATCAATACCAAACCATAAAATGACTAGCGGGATTAAAGCTAAATGTGGAATATTCCTTAACATCTGAATAGAAGTATCAAAAAGTAGTTCCGAATACTTCGATATTCCATTAAATAATCCCAAGAAGAACCCAATGCTTCCCCCAATTAAAAAACCAGTTAATGCTCTTCCTAAACTTACTAATATATGTTCATACAATTCACCTGTTGACAATAGGGTAATTGCCGCTTGCAATACTTCAAGAGGTGCTGGCAATATTCTTTGTGGAATGATACCGACCCAGGATAAATATTGCCAACATACTAATAACAACATCGGTACAAGCCATGGAATAAGTTGTTTGTTTGACCCTTTTATACTGGGTAGCATTTTTAGCCCTCCTTTTACTTCATTACTTCGTTTACATCAATTTTTGTTGGGATAATCTCCAATTCGTAAAATAAATTAGCTATATTTTGTTGTTCCTGAATAATCTCTTCATTGATCTCATCAATCCCATAATATCGTCTTTCGACTGCAAGCCTGATAGAATCTTCTTCAATATTTAATAATGGAGCAAGCATGGCAACTAATTCATCATGATTCTCGTTTGCCCAATCGGAGGACTTTGCCAATTCCTCAATAATAATTTTTCCGATTTCTTCATGATTTTTCGCAAAATCTTCTGTTGCAATAAAAAAATCTCTATCTGTCGTTAACCCCTCTCCATCAGTTAGTAATACACCATCTGAATGAAGTTCTGTTGATGCTGTAAATGGATCCCAAACAACCATGGCATCTACATTTCCTTGTTCAAATGCTACTCGTGCATCACCAGGTTGTAAAAACGCAGGTGTGATGTCAGAGTAATCAATCCCCGCTTCTTCTAAAGCTTTTACAATTAAATAATGGGAGCTAGAACCTTTAGCAAAACTAATTTTCTTGTTTTTTAAATCTTTAAGTGACTTTATATCTGAATCTTTTGGTACTAATATTCCACTACCTTTATATTTGGGTTTTCCTGCCGCTAGTGTTTTAAATGGTGTATCGGCAGCTTGAGCAAAAATAACAGGCGTATTTCCGGTCCTTCCAACATCAATACTTCCAGCATTCAATGCCTCAACTAGAGCTGGTCCGGCTTGAAATTCGTGCCACTCGACTTTGTATCCTAATGGTTCAAGATTTTCCTCAAGTGTTCCAAGGCCTTTTAAAATAACGAAGGGACAATTTTTTTGATACCCGATACGAACAACTTTTTCTTCGTCTGTATTTGCTGAAGGTTCTTCATTGTCATTTCCACATGCTGATAAAACTGCCACTAACAACAGTAAAAAACTTGCAAACAACAGTAAACTTTTTCTCATATTCCCTAGTCCATCCTTTTATAAGTTTTTAAAGATCTAACTGATTTTAGCCTATGTATGAATAATTTGTAGGTTCCTGTCCGCTGTAAAATTTTCGAATTCATATTTTTTAAATTTATAGGAAAAACTAAACTAACTAGAATAGTACAGGAGGAAATTTCACCATATGTTAAATCAAAATCAGCAGGTTGAACCTTTTCATTCCGGAGAAGTTTATCATCTTTGGACATTTTTATTACGTACAAAAGAATACTTAGTTACATTACAAGTCTTAAATAACCATACCGGAGATGAAGATTTAAAAAATTTTCTAGACGATATTTATGAAAATGGCTATACACCAGAGGAGGAACAGGTTGAAAACATTTTAAAAAATGCCGGGATTCGCTTACCTCCTGCACCACCAGATCGTCCAAATGTGGAAGTAGAAGACATTCCTGCAGGAGCTAGATTTAATGATCCGGAAATTGCCCGTCTAGTTCAAAGGGAATTAATGGTGAGTAAAATGACTTGTAGCCTTATCATGGGAATTTGTGTACATGAAGATATCAAAAGTCTATTCGGTGAGTTTCATACACTAAAAGAAGAATACGATCTTAAATTAGCAAAACTGAGTAAAGAAAAAGGCTGGACAATTTCTCCACCAATAAACATAAAATAAAATTCAGGAGTGTAAGCAGTTGGCAGCAAAAAAGAACACGATGACCATTATGGCAATTGGATCCATCCCACTCATTATGACATTAGGGAATTCAATGCTTATTCCAATTTTTCCAGAAATGAAATCTTCGTTGAAACTATCTCAAATGCAAGTAAGTTTGACTATTACTGTATTTTCCATTGCAGCAGCAATTTTTATCCCTATATTAGGATATTTATCAGATCGGTTTTCAAGGAAAATTATTATTGTTCCTTCATTAATTTTATTCGGATTAGGGGGATTATTGGCTGGTTTTGCCGCCGCGTTTTTTTCAAATGCGTATGTTTGGATATTGATCGGAAGGACGTTGCAAGGTATTGGTGCTGCAGGTACTGCCCCGATAGCAATGGCTTTAACGGGAGATCTTTTTAAAGGAGGTGAACGAAGCCGAGTGTTAGGACTTATAGAAGCATCTAATGGACTAGGGAAAGTCTTATCTCCAATCCTTGGTTCTCTATTGGGCCTAATCATTTGGTATTCGGTATTTTTTGCATTTCCTGCAATTTGTTTAGTTTCAATTTTATTAGCTTGGATCTTTATTAAAGAGAAAAGTTTCAAACAAGCCCCTCCTCCTTTTAAAAAATACCTTTTAGGACTTTTGAGTGTGTTCAAACTCGAAGGAAGGTGGTTATTAGTCACGTACTTGGCCGGTGGGACTTGTCTATTTACACTCTTTGGCATTCTTTTTTATTTATCAGATATTTTGGAGGAAAAACACGATATTGACGGGGTTATTAAAGGACTTATTTTAGCAATTCCACTTCTTTTTATGGTAACAACATCGTATATTACCGGGACTAAAATTGGAAACGATATGGAAAAAATGAAAAAGCTCATGCTAATTGGATTTTCGTTTATGACGATTTCCTATGGATTCCTTGTTTTGTTTGAAAAATTGGTGCCTTTTCTTGCAATTCTCGCTTTAAGTAGTGTTGGTGCGGGGCTTATTCTACCATGTGTAAATAGTTTAATTACTGGTTCTGTCGGTAAAGAAAGGCGTGGTTTTGTAACCTCTCTATATGGGTCTGTACGTTTTATTGGAGTCGCAATTGGGCCACCTATTTTTGCTCGTTTAATGGATTGGTCTCGAACAGGAATGTTTTTATCCATTGCTATCTTAGCATTTATTGTGGGACTCCTTGTTTTATTACTCATTCGAGTGAAAGGTAAAGATGGAAAGGAAAATAAAAATACGAAATTCCGTTATAAATATATATAGTTAGTCCACCGTATACGTTTGATATGGTTCATAATTACAAATGAAGTCAACTATTCTTGTAGAAATCCATTGACTTATAAAAGCAAGGATAATAATATGCCAACTAATTGCGGCGGCCGTAATAACAAAAATAGAGCAGTTAAAGAAAAACAGTGGCTTACCTGGTAAAATATTTGCCTTATGCGCTATCATATACGCCATCACACCCATGCCACCATTTGATACACCTTGGCGCATGAGTATCCCTACACCTATGCCAAGGAAAACAGATCCAAATAACAGATCAACAAACAAAACCCGATCCACTACATAAAAAAACGTTTCAACAAGGTCGATCGTGAGGGAAGCAACTGTCATTCCTATTACGGTCCATACGGCAAACCGCTTCCCTAAATAATTAATCCCTAGTAATAGTAATAAAAAATTTACTATCCAAAGAGAAGGACCCATGGGGATATTAAAGTAGTAATTCATTAATATTGCCAGGCCACCTGCACCACCGGACGGTATGGATTGAGGAAATAAAAATAATCCCATCCCAATTCCTTGAAAAATACCACCAAGTATTACTAGTGTCCATTTTTGCATGAATTCTTTCAAAGATAGGTCCTCCTCTTTGGGGTATTTCAATCAGGATTATAGGTTTGTACACCTTGCAACATACTTATTCGAAGTTGCTAAAAATCATTACAATTGTTTTTAATCGTACAGTTGATCCGCATGTTTAAAACGGATTTTTTCCGATTTAACTGTCTGATTATTTCTAACTTCCTCCATCTGCTTTTCAACCGTAGATTGCTCGTTTTCCAGTTTTTCCGGTTCTTGTTTTACTTCCTTATTTTTCTCCATAAAGGCACCTCCAATTTTATATAATATAGATTTATTCTGCCCAAAAAACGATGACAAAACGCATATAAAGAAATTTTTATTAATAAAGTCACATCCCTATAAGTGCGTGTTCAAAACTCCTATGTCTTAACAGACACCGCAATGTATGAAAATGGGTGTGCCTTTTTGTGCCAAAATGACGCGATTCAGCGGTTTCAGTCTATTATTCAGCGATCTGACCGATTATTCAGCGAAAACCCCATGACATTCAGCGGGATATTCAATTATTCAGCGAATTACAAAATTATTCAGCGCACTGACGCGATTCAGCGGGTTCGGTCTATAATTCAGCGATCTGACCGATTATTCAGCGCAAACCCCATGACATTCAGCGGGATATTCAATTATTCAGCGAATTACAAAATTATTCAGCGCACTGACGCGATTCAGCGGTTTCGGTCTATAATTCAGCGATCTGACCGATTATTCAGCGAAAACCCCATGACATTCAGCGGGATTTACAATTATTCAGCGAATTACAAAATTATTCAGCGCACTGACGCGATTCAGCGGGTTCGGTCTATAATTCAGCGATCTGACGGATTATTCAGCGAAAACCCCATGACATTCAGCGGGATATTCAATTATTCAGCGAATTACAAAATTATTCAGCGCACTGACGGGATTTAGCGGGTTCGGTCTATAATTCAGCGATCTGACCGATTATTCAGCGCAAACCACATGATATTCAGCGGGATATTCAATTATTCAGCGAATTACAAAATTATTCAGCGCACTGACGGGATTCAGCGGTTTCGGTCTATAATTCAGCGATCTGACCGATTATTCAGCGCAAACCCCATGACATTCAGCGGGATTTTCAATTATTCAGCGAATTACAAAATTATTCAGCGCACTGACGCGATTCAGCGATTACAATCATCAGATAACCGCCAAAAAAAGTGCATTTTTTGTGGATTATTTGGTGTGCCCTTAGAAATATTTTACATAGAAGTGTTTCACTGATTTTGTTTTCACACTAAGACCTTAATTTTTTTAAAAATAATTTTAAAGTAACACCTTAAAATTAACTAAAAAACAAGTCTTGCTTGAGCTTTCCTTACTTTATTCTACGTCTATATTTTGGAGTGAACACAATATGGTAATGCAATTCCACTCTGTATGTGATAAACTTGATTTATCCATTTTGAATGTCCTCCTCTGCCTGATATTGGCTTACGAAACCTTTGTTATTATAGCAGAGGAAGACTTTTTTATCCCATGTAAAGGTACTACTTCCGTTTCTGTTCTCCCACGCATAGCGTGGGGCTTAATCTGGAGTTAGGGAGGGAGAAGGCATTGTTTACATTTATTGTATTTATTTTAGTATTGGTTATAATCGCAGCGGTAGGTGGAGTGGCTTGGTTCATCTATATGAAAATAAGATATAAGACTGTTCCTTCCAATATGGCGCTTATTATTACTGGACCTAAGCTTGGCGATCCGAAAAAAGAATCGAATATATTCCAAGATGAACAAGGTCGCTCGATGAAAGTGATTCGTGGAGGCGGACACCGTCTACGAATGTTTCAGACTCATACACCGGTATCACTAACATCCTTTCAGCTACAATTAAAAACACCAAAAGTATATACGCTTCAAGGCGTAGGAATTTTTGGTGAAGCTGTTGCAACAGTAAAAGTTGCTGACACATTGGAAGGTATCGTAAAATATGCCGAACAATTTTTAGGGAAAAAACAAAAAGATATTGAGTTTGAAGTTTCAGAAGTACTCGGTTCTAATTTACGAGCTATTTTATCCAAAATGACCGTAGAGCAAATTAATAGCGACAGAGAAAGTTTTAATGAACAAGTTCGCGAGGTTGCTCAAAGTCAGCTAGATAATATGGGATTTAAAATTACCTCACTGGGACTGACGAATATTAAAGATGACGAGGGCTATTTAGAAAATCTCGGTCGTCCTAAAATCTCAGAGATAAAAAAAGAAGCGGAAATTGCCGAGAGTACGAATAATAGGCAAACGAAAGTACATGTTGCGCAAATGAATGAAGAAGTAGCAAAAGAACAATATGCTAGAGAAATAAACATTGCAGAAGCAAGGAAAGAAAAAGAAATTAAAGATGCACAAATTTTAGCAGTCACAGAAAGAGAAAAAGCAAAGTCAGAAGCCGCTTATCTGTTAGAACAGGAAGAAAGAAATCTTGAAATTGAGAAACAACGACTTATGATCGTCCGTCAAGATCGCGAAGAAAATCTTAAAATTAAACAATTAGAGGAAGAAAGGCAAGTGAAGCTTGAACAAGAAAAAGTAAAAGTCCGCCGGGAAAAAGCCGATGCCGCTTTTTATGAGCAATTAAAAGCAGCTGAAGCGGAAGCAGAGTCGAGACTGGAAGCAGGAAAAGCTGATGCCGAAGTCATTCGTTTAAAAAGCGCAGCAGAAATTGAAGCGATTGAAAAACGTGCAGAGGCACTTAATAAACATAAAGAAGTTATGCTAACCGAAATGATTATTAAAATGCTCCCTGAATATGCATCGGCCGTTGCGGATCCATTAAGTAAAGTGGAATCAATCCGGATATTAGATGGCGGAAAAGGTGATCAAGTAACCGGTCTACCTAAGACGGTGACAAGTACGTTAGCAAATTTACAAGAAAGTGTTACGCAAATGACCGGACTCGATTTGGATGAGGTCCTGAGGAAGGTATCTACTTTAAACAAAGAGGAACCAGTACAAAAAAAGCAGTCAGATGATGAAGTGTAAGAAATTTTCACGTGGTTATTTCGCATTTCCCGTGGTTAAATTGAAACCTACATGGATATTTTGCAAACTAGCTGGTCAATGTGGTCGGGCGTGATTATTTTCCGTTTCCCATGGTTAAATCATAATCTGTGAGGTTATTTCATTATTTTAGCTGATTAATAGTCCAATATAGCTTTTTCAAAACGAGTGAATAATTCGCTCGTTTTTAATCTTTTCTTTAGTTAAAAAAATCTCATAATCTTATGGTAAGATGGTAATGAGTGATTTTTCTTAATGATAAACTGAAGGGATAATTTATGAAAACTTTTACAACATGGGGATTGCGGTTATTAATTGCAACTTATGCAATTCTTTATTTTTTTACCGCTTTTTTTGAGATTGCTATTCTTCTAGATGTTTTGTCAATCGTCGGGATAAGTATGTTTATTTTTTCCTTGCTTTATATATCTATAGCAAAGTTTAAATTACCAATCTTTATTCTAGTAGCTGGAATAATTGTTTTATTTTATTCAGGTTATTCTGTAGTGGATAGCCTTTTCAGCGGAATGTTGTTAATGAGTGATATGATTGGGTTATTAGTAGTCGTTCCATTAATAAGCTGGGTACTTCGAGAAGAACCATACATTGAAGATATTATGAGTGTATTTTATAAATTTCTTAACACAAGCAAAAAATTTTACTTTAGTTTAACTGCTTTTACTCAAATTATTGCCTATTTTTTACTCTTTGGCTCAATACCGATGATGTATCAATTTGTTAACGTTATATTAAAAGAACAAAAGACAGAGATGTGGGAAAATTTTAAAGGAACTGCCCTACTCCGTGGTTTCGCATTATCGACATTGTGGGTCGTGAGTATTCCTAGCTTTATATTTGCTGTTGAAACATTAGGTGCATCTCTTTGGATTGCTATTTTACAAGGACTTAGTGTTGCGGTAATTGGAACAATCTTAGCCGTAATTTTTGCTTCTTTTAAAGAAAGAAAATACGATTTTAATGTCACGGAAGTTCTTCAAGCAAATATGAAAGAAGTACTTAAAAATGCTTCCCATGAACATGTTAGAAAAAAGAAGGTTATTGAATTTGTTTTTCTTTTTATATCGTTATTTGGGACGATATTTTTAATCCACGGACTTTTCCATATCAAATTACTACTCATTATCCCAATTGTAATTATCTTATGGATCATTGCATTCTATTTTATCAAAAAACGAGCTTATAAACTATTTGGTGTTGCAAAAGATTACTTCCAAGAAGGTATGCTTAACCAAGCATATCAATTAAATGTTATGCTCACTGTCGGAGTGTTGATATTCGGACTAAGACAAACAGAGTTTGCAGGTACTGTTGTGATTGGTCTTAATGTTATGCAAGAGTATTTTCCAATTATTAATCCGCTCTTTTTATTACCGTTTATCGTCATTATTTTAGGTTTTTTCGGTTTAGGTCCTTTAACGGTAATGGTTCTTGTTGCCGGGATTTTAAGTAGCATGAATTTACCATATCCACCTGAACTGATTGTGCTTGCCGTTACATCTGGAAGTGTAATTTCAATTCTTATTTCACCTGTAATTATGCCTGTTATTGTGCTCAGTGCCTCTAATGGTTTGAGCTTGTTTACAAACGGATTAAAATTCAATTGGAAGTACGCTCTTGTATTTTATATTATCGTGCAATCGTATATTCAGGTGATGGTTCATATATGGTAAATAGAGGTAAGCTTGCTAGCTCACCTCCATTTTTTATTCGTACTCTTTTTCAAATTTTTTCGTACTTCTTATCGTGTCGATTGGACGAACTAACTGCTCAATTTTATCTCGTTCCGGTGCCAAAAATGGTGGGAGCGATAATTTTTCCCCGAGTGTTTCATACGGTTCATCTCCCATAAATCCTGGATCGTCTGTGGCAAATTCGAATAATATTTGTGGGGCTACATTGACATATAAGGATCCGAAAAAGAACCGATCTACAAACCCAGATGTTTGAAATTCAAATTTTCGTATATGTGTATCCCATTCTGCTAGTTCTTCCCGGTTATCTACGCGGAATGCTGCATGGTGAACAGTGCCGTAACCTTGACGAGCTGGAGGCATTGTTACATTGTGTTCCACAATTACTTGCGCTCCATTTCCACCCTCTCCTACTTCAAACAGATGAAAATCTCCTTCTTTGGCAATTTCTTTAAAAGAAAAAACTTTCTCAAGCATTTCTTTAAAATAATCGAACTGTGCAATACGTACAAAAATTGGACCGAGTCCTGTTATTGCATGTTCTAGAGGAATTGGGCCATCTTGCCACGGTGTTCCCGATGCCACGCCTTCGTTATTTTCATCTGAGATTAATTGATATTTCTGATCATCAAAATCGGTAAATGAGATAAGTTTTTTACCGAACTGTTCTTCAATTCCCGTGTGCTCAACTTTTAGACGGTCAAATCGTTTTATCCAATACTCCAATGCAACATCGCTTGGAACGCGAAAGGATATTTTTGCTATTTCATTAATCCCGTGGACTCCTTGTGGAATTCCTGGAAAATCAAAAAATGTCATGTCTGTCCCTGGACTACCCTTATCATCAGCAAAAAATAGATGGTATGTTTGAATATCATCTTGGTTCACTGTCTTTTTAACGAGACGCATTCCCAATGTGTACGTGAAAAAATCGTAATTTTTTTCTGCACTGCTCGTTATTGCAGTTACATGATGAATTCCTTTTAAGTTCATATTTTCCTCCTGCATTCTATTGGTGTTAATTTCACTTCAATATCTTGGCGTTTTTCTTCTAAAAATGGTGGCAAAGTTAATGATTCTCCTAAATTCTCAAGCTCCTCATCGATATGCAATCCAGGACCATCTGTCGCTAATTCAAATTTAATCCCGTTTGCATCTCTAAAATATAGACTATGAAAATAATGACGATCAATTATGTCTGTAGCAGGGTATCCGCGTTCTTTTATTTTCATTTCCCATTTTTTCATTTCTTGTACATCTTTTACCCGAATTGCCAGATGATCAATACTCCCTTTTCCTGGTTTTTCCGTCTCTCCATCTTTCTCTTTTATGACAATTTCACTGTAAAGAGCTCCCAATACAGATTGATATCTAGCCTCTTGCTCTTTGTTTCCTACCTTCTCATAACCGAATAAGCTTTCGAGCATGTTGATTAATTTCTGTGGGCGCCTAGCCGTCATCTCCACCGGTCCCATCCCCAAAATTTGATATTTCTTAGGAACAGAAGAATTTTCCCACGTTTTCCAAAAGGAAGGAAGTTCTTCTCCAGATCCGTCCATTAGTAGAAGTTCTAGCCCGTCCGGATCTTGAAATGGCAATGCTTTTCTCCCGCTATAATTGATGAATTTGTCGTGCGAAATTTTCAACTGTTCAAAACGATTTTTCCAATAAGTGAGCGCTTCGTCATCTCTTACTAGTAACCCTATTCTAGTGATTGCGTTTGTTCCCCTGTATGTTGATCCAACAAATGGCATTTCAAAAAATGTAAGGCTCGTACCCGGGCTTCCTGTTTCATCTCCATAAAAAAGATGATACATTGATGGAGTTTCTTGGTTGACTGTTTTTTTAACGAGCCGTAAGCCTAATTGATCACGGTAAAAATGAACGTTTCGCTGTACATTTTTAGTAATCATTGAAATATGATGATGTCCAGCAATTGTAAGCATTTTTTATGCCTCCAGTTAATTGTTGCATATTCTTATCTCTAGTATCTAGCAAATTATCTCGAATTAAAAGTAATTTGTCTTATCCTTTATTATTTCATCATCACAGACATTTATCGAAAACAACAACAAACTTTGAGAAGTGATTCACTATTGTTGAGTTGTTGAGTTAGTTTGATTATCATAATTATTTTCCATAAGGTACAAAGCTAACTGTTCGCTGAGAATGTTATTGAGGTTGATTTTCAACTTCCTTAGGACATGAAAAAATTGCACCGTTCCACACGATCATGTACTTTCCCAATGTATTTACCTACTTTCTCATTATTACGGATATTTGATTTTGCTGTAAGGGAAGTTGTATAGTACGTATTAAATAATCTTTTTCATTTATTGCGTTGAGAAAGGACTAAATGATATGTCTAAAAAAGTAAATAGTACAAATTTAATTAATAAGTTTAAGACAAATTTTAAATGTCCACTTTGTGATCAATCTATTAAAGTGGTAAACCTTTCAAGTGTAGTCTGTACAAATAATCATACTTTTGACATTGCCAAACAAGGATATATTAATTTTATGACCCGTTCTGTCAAAAGTAATTACGGTAAAGATTTGTTTGAGACTAGGTATAAACTCATTTCGGAAAGTAAGCTATACTCCCCTTTGCATGAGGCAGTGGCACAAATTATTAAAGAACATATTATTTTGACCAACCCGTTTATAATTGCGGATCTCGGGTGTGGGGAGGGATCGCATCTACATTCAATTATAGATCAAATTGAAGAAAATAATATTATTACTGGAGTGGGTCTTGATCTTTCTAAAGAAGGCATTTTAATGGCTACCAAAAATTATTCTGATTTTATTTGGTTTGTTGGCGATTTAGCGAGAACACCTTTTACAGATACATCATTTCACGTCATTCTTAATATTTTATCCCCCGCTAATTATGGTGAGTTTAAAAGAATTTTAGTTCAGGATGGACTCGTTATTAAAGCAGTCCCCCGTCCCAATTATCTTAAAGAACTAAGAGAAGCACTTTTTATTGATGAGAAAAATAGCGACTATAAAAATGACCATACTGTATCTCTTTTTGAAAAAAACTTTCAACTTCTAGCTATTCAACAAGTAACCAATTCACAGATTTTAACCAAGACAGATCGTGAGAATTTGGTAAAAATGACTCCTCTTACCTGGTCAGCTAATCGCTCGCGGATTAACTCATTTATTGAACAAGATTCCGCCGAAATTACATTAGATTTGGATATATTAATCGGGTTGAACAAATAAGAAAATGCCTGCGTGACCTCTAAGTGAAACTCCTTCGCTGAATTACGCAAGAATATCTTCCGTGACTCTGATAAGCAGAAATCTCTCATAGAGGAACGCGGGTACATCTTGCATGCCCTAACAAGCAAAAAAACCTTCGCAAGGGTACGCATAATTCACGCAAGCTACCACAATATAAAAATTCCATCTGCAGGGCGGTCGGACTCTTAATTACATACTTCTACATCAACAATACTAGATAACGAAACATGGAACCCATCTTCATTTTTTAACACAATATACCCTCTCCATTGATCGATTTTATCTAGCCTTCCACGCAAGGTTAAAAATTCACCATCATGATAATATGTCATTTCAATTACCACTTGATGTTCTAATGCAAACTTTAATGTTTGATCAATCTCTATCATTTTTTGTTCATCAAGAATTGGTTTTTCTTTATATTCAACAAAAACTTCTTTTAACATCTCAACATGTTCGGGTAACATTAATGATACCCATTTCATCGTTCCACGGTCATGTACTTTCATCATGCATATGCCTCCAACTTCTGCTGGCTCTGTTCTACCGCCAAAATATTTGCTATTTTAAACGTTCTTAATCGATTTCGCATATAACAAAAAGCAGTAATATGATCATCCGTATACGAAATAATTTGGATGGTGCGCTTTGAAATAGATCCCGACTTGGCTAAATAAATAATATTTACCTTTCTTCCAGTTTGCACAGCTTTTTTTATACAGCACATCATTTTCTTTTACCTCCTGAACGTTTGTTCTTATCTTAACATAACTTCCAGCAACTTACAAGAACAAACATTCCTTTTTCTGTTGTTTATTATTTATTTTTTACATACAATAAATCATACGTTCTTATTATTGGAGGTAAAACAATGGATTATTCACTTTATCCAAAAAATGATGTCCTTTGTATTGATATGCGTTCTTTTTATGCAAGTGTGGAAGCTGTAAAACGAGGACTAGATCCAATGAAAGTCATGCTTGCAGTCGTTGGAGATACATCACGCCCCGGAAGCATCGTCTTAGCCGCTTCTCCTGCATTAAAAAAGAAGCATGGAATTAGTAATGTCAGTCGTTTTTTCGAGTTACCAAACGATCCAGCAATTCATATTGTCCAAGCAAATATGGCCGATTATTTGCACGTGTCACTTCAAATTACTAGATTACTTAATTCTTTTGCTCCAAAAGAAGCGATTCATCAATATTCGGTGGATGAAGTTTGGATTACTGTGAATGGGTTAGAGAAATTGTTTGGAAATCGCAGGGAGATTGCTGTTCAAATCCGAGATGCAATATTAACTGACTTTGGAATTACGAGCACAATTGGGATTGGTGATAATAAATTTTTAGCAAAAGTAGTGATGGATTTACATGCTAAAAAAATTGAAAGTGGAATTGCGGAATGCACCTATGAAGATGTTCCGAATAAGTTATGGCCTTTTTCAGTAGAAAAAATTTGGGGGATTGGTAGTCGAATGAAACGAAATTTACACCGATTAGGTATTACCACTCTTGGTCAAATTGCCCAGTTTCCTCTTTCTCATTTGAAAAAACATTTCGGGGTCATGGGGGAACAACTATATTGGCATGCGTGGGGAATTGATTTAAGCCCTGTTTTTGGGGATTTTACAAAAACTACTCAAGAAAGTTTTGGACATGGTATTTCCCTATTACGAGATTATACAAAGAAAGAAGCACTCACTTGTATTCTTGACCTTTGCGAAGAAGCGTGCCGAAGAGCTCGTACCGCAAAAAAAGCGGGAAGAACCATTCATTTGGGAATCGGTTATTCAAGCGAAACAGGTGGGGGATTCAGCCGCTCTATTTCCATTGGTACTCCAACAAATATTACGATGGAAATGCATCAAGTGTGCGTCCAACTTTTCAATAAATTTTATGACGGATACAGTAAGATTAGACGGGTCTATGTAACCCTAACCAATTTAACAGATGATATGGATACACAGCTTGATTTATTTGATGAGCGACCGAAGCAAAAAGATATCGGATATGTAATGGATACAATTAGAGACCGTTTTGGAGCAACTGCTATTTTACGTGCCTCGAGCTATACCGATGCCGGAATTATACTTGACCGCAGCCAAAAGATTGGTGGACATTGGGCGAAGAGTATGGAGAATTAAAAAACTAAGTACACCTTTGAGGCTAGGTGGTGCTACTATTAACCTTTAGAACTTATCTGCTTATCAAAATTTTCTGGATAAATGCGTTGTATACTACCTATTTTGGAAGGTAATCGGAGAGAACAAGTCGCGAAGAATCTCTGCTCAATCATTTCTACTGGCATCAGGGACACGGAAGAGCAACGCGGGCCTCTTCTCATCCATTTTCAATGAGAACAGAGGCGCAGGAGAAAACCGCACCCCTATTCTCCCGCATTTCCACCAAGATCAAAGGCGCGGCGGAGCACCCTGCTGCTTATTACTTATTTAAAATATACTAAAAAGTATTTTCTTCTACCGCGACGAATAATTGTAAACGTATCTTCCAAGCGATCTTCTGCCGAAACGACGTATTGTACATCCTGATTCCGATCACCATTAATGTAAATTGCCCCATTAGTAATATCTTCTCTTGCTTGACGTTTAGATGACGAAATTTTTGCATCAACTAATAAGTCGACTAAGTTCACATCTTGTTTTTCAAGTTCATATGTCGGAACATCTTTAAAGCCTTGTTCAATCTCCTCTTTCGTTAATTGCTTAACATCGCCGCTAAACAATGCTGCAGAAATTTTAATTGCTTGATCCAACGACGCTTCCCCATGCACCATTTTTGTCATTTCCTCCGCTAAACGTTTCTGTGCTTCACGTGCTCCTGGATTTTCATCCACTGCAGTTTGTAATTCACTAATTTCATCTTGATTTAAGAAAGTAAAGTAATTAATAAACTTAATGACATCACGATCATCTGTATTGTACCAGAACTGGTAAAACTCATATGGGCTTGTTTTTTCAGCATCTAACCATACAGCACCACCGGCAGTTTTTCCAAATTTAGTTCCGTCTGCTTTTGTAATAAGTGGCACTGTTAAACCAAACACTTTTGCTTCTTCATCTTCACGAGTACGACGAATAAATTCCATACCTGCCGTAATATTCCCCCACTGATCGCTACCACCAATTTGTAGTGAGCAATTCTCCTCCTCATATAATTTCATAAAATCATATGATTGAAGAAGCATGTAACTAAATTCCGTGTAAGAAATACCATGTTCAATTCGTGAAGCAACAGCATCTTTAGCTAACATATAGTTTACTGTAAAATGCTTACCAACATCACGTAAAAATTCAATAAACGTTAAATTTGCAAGCCAATCGTGGTTATTTCTTGCGATCGCTGCATTATTGCTATTATCAAAATCGAGAATTCCTGCGATTTGCTTCCGAATACTATCGGAAAAACCGTGAACAACATTTTCTTCATTTAAGGAACGCTCACTCGTTCTGCCGCTAGGATCTCCAATCATTCCTGTTCCCCCACCGATCAAAGCAATCGGTCGGTGACCTGCTAACTGGAATCGTTTTAACATCGTAATCGGCATTAAATGTCCAATATGCAAACTATCTGCCGTTGGATCAAAACCACAATATAAGGTCACTTGGTTCTCGGCCAAATGTTTTCGTAAACCTTCATCATCCGTTGTTTGTTGAATTAATCCTCTGTCCTTTAAGTCCTGTAAAATATCCACTTTTATCACTCTCCGTTAAATTCTTATAAATGAAAACAAAAAATCCCCATCCCTAAAAAAAGGGACGAGGATTTATACTCGCGGTACCACCCTTGTTGTAAATGAACAATTCATCTACCACTTGGTGTTGTTAACGATGACTCCACCGTCTTATTATAATAATAAGATCGCTCCAGACTGTACTTCGCATGCAAATTTTACTAGCTTTCACCAACCGCCAGCTCTCTGTAAAAGGGATTTGCATTACTACTCTCGGTCGTTCTTCGCAAATTAGTATTGTTGAATTATTTTAAACATATATTAAATCTAAAAGCAACTAATACACTCAAAATTAAATTACTACATCTAATCACGATTCGTTTCTCTCATAATGATTTTCCTGAATTTATCTGGTTCTTCAAGCGATGGAGTATGGGCAGATTTTTCGAACAAAATCCACTGTTTTTCAGGGCATCAATACGTTCAAAAAAGCCTTTTGTTGGTTCATATGGTGCCGTTAAGTCATATTTTCCCATTAAAAAATAAATAGGTATTTCAATCCGATCCACTTGTTCGTTTAAATCTACTGTTCTCATTTCCGCTCGTAAATT
The DNA here is from genome assembly GCF_037072025.1 of Pseudogracilibacillus sp. SO30301A. Lineage (NCBI taxonomy): Bacteria > Bacillati > Bacillota > Bacilli > Caryophanales > Bacillaceae > Pseudogracilibacillus > Pseudogracilibacillus sp. SO30301A. Next base: position 88,320 of record NZ_JAXHDD010000011.1, read on the forward strand.
ATTTAAACTAAAATACATCCCCTTAAAATATCGGAAACAGTCGAGTAATGTATATTCTTTACTTGTAAACAAACTTAACAGTATCTTATTTACCATCTTTCCGTCACGAGTAATTCCACCACCAAATGCTTCCACATATTTCTGATGAACCCGTTCATATTTTACATCATCCCATGGAGGGGGACCTATTTTCAGCAGTTCTTTATACGCTTTTTCATGATTCTCTCGTTTTGCTTTTTCAAGTACATGTGTATAGGAAAACGTTTCATTCTCGGTCACATGGACTACCTGTGATATCCCGAAGTAACGGTGAAATAGTTGAGGAGCACGAGAGATTGCTAACATACCAATAATTGTTCCCAAAGAATGTGCCACTAAATAAAGCTTTTTTTGGTTTAGTCGCCTTTAAGATATATTCTGTTATCTTTATCGTATCATGAACAAATTGGTCAATATTCATAGATTCTAACGGAATATTTTTTGAATAAGATAATCCAGATCCCCGTTGATCTCACTGTACAACAACAAAATTCTTTTCAAGTTGTTGTTGAAACTTTCTCATAAAACCAATTTGTCCTGTTCCTGGCCCTCAACATCAGAAGAATAGGAAGATGACAATTTTCACCACGTATATAAATCCATTGCTCTATATCGCCTATCGTTACCTTTTCTAATTCAGAAATGGCATCTACCCCTGATATTTTTGAGGCTTTTCTTTTAAACAAAATCATACAATTCCTTTCCACTTTTTGCTATATCAATTTTATCATAACTTACAAATATAAACATTAAGGAAATTTAATCTGTGCTATAAAACTATAGCTACAATTCTCTTAATCTATGGTATAATAAATACTTGAATTTAGGAGGTTTCAGAATGGATTTCAAACAATTTTTCCAAAATATTGGGGATAAATTAAAAGTGCTTTGGAATAAAGGCAAAATTCAAAAGACGTCTAGGATTACGTATGATGTAGTGTGGAATATTATTTTGTTTTTTATCATTGTTGGCTCCATGACTGTCATTTTTGCTGGCGGAGTTGGTGCGGGTTATTTTGCCTCTTTAGTAAAAGATGAACCAATTAGAGACTACGAAGAAATGAAAAAAGATATTTATAATTATGAAGAAACATCAAAATTGTATTTTGCTAATAATAAGTACATAGGGGATATACGAGCTGATTTACACCGTGAAGAGATCGAATTAAAAAATGTTTCAGAGTTACTCACTCAAGCGGTAGTTGCAACAGAAGATGAGTTATTTTATGAGCATAACGGTGTTGTTCCAAAAGCTATAGTAAGGGCAATATATCAAGAAGTTTCTAACTCAGAAACAAAAACGGGTGGAAGCACGTTAACGCAACAACTTATTAAAAACCAAATTCTTACCAATGAAGTATCGTTTGAGCGTAAAGCAAAAGAAATATTGCTTGCACTGCGGCTAGAGAACTTCTTTGAGAAAGATGAAATATTAGAAGCGTATTTAAATATTGTTCCTTACGGTAGAGATGCTTCCGGGCAAACTATTGCTGGAATACAAACAGCGGCCAAAGGAGTATTTGGTGTCGATGCAAAAGACCTAACCCTGCCCCAAGCTGCATTTTTAGCGGGAATCCCGCAAAACCCATACGCTTATACTCCCTTTCAATCAGGCGGAGAGTTAAAAGATGAAGAGGATTTAGCACAAGGGATTAACCGGATGAAGACGGTTTTAAAACGTATGTATCAAGCTGAATTTATCAGTGAAAAAGAATATAATGAAGCAATCGAATATAATATTGTTGAAGATTTCGCGGAAAAATCCGCTTCACCTGTTGAAAAATATCCTGCAGTTGTGTTTGAACTCGAAGAACGTGCAATAGAAATTCTAACAGAAATCCTTGCCGAAGAAGATGGATATTCAATGGAGGAAATAGAAGAAAGTGAAGAACTTCGGGAACAATATAAAATGTCAGCCGATCGTGCACTTCGTATGAATGGATATCATATTCATTCTACCATTGACAAAAAAATGTATGATGCAATGCAAAAGGTTGCTAAAGATTATCAATATTATGGTCCAGATCAAACCGTTCCTATTAAAGGTGAAGATAAACCAAAGATAGAGCAAGTTGAAACAGGTGCTGTCATTATTGAGAATAAGACAGGAAAAATATTAAGTTTCGTTCCAGGTAGAGAAGATAGCTTAGATAATCAATATAACCATGCAACCAAGGCTCAACGTTCTCCCGGTAGTACAATTAAACCGCTAGCTGTTTATGCACCAGCAATGGAATTGGGAGCTGTCCAACCAGGTTCAGTAATCGCGGATATCCCATCTCCTTCCGGATGGCCTAAAAACTATGGTGGCGCTTCTTACGGCTTAGTTTCTGCAAGAGAAGCACTAGCATATTCTTATAACGTTTCTGCGGTAGAAGTATATAGAAAAATTTTAGATCAGAATCCTGCAAAACAGTTCCTCATGAAAATGGGGATAGAAGTAAGTAAAGGGGATCAAGAACAACCAGCACTCGCACTAGGTGGAATGGACAAAGGAATGACCGTGGAGCAAAATACTAATGCATTTGCAACTTTTAGTAATGGTGGAGATTATATTTCTTCGTACATGATTGAAAAGATAACGGATTCTGAAGGGAATGTTATTTATGAACATGAATCAGAACCTGTGGAGGTTTTCTCTAAACAAACTGCTTATTTAACAATCGATATGATGAGAGATGTACTAAGAGCTGGTACTGGAACATATTTACCGTCTCATTTACAATACGGTGGTGTCGATTGGGCAGGAAAAACAGGTACTTCAAACGATTACAAGGATGCTTGGTTTATTGGTACAAATCCTAATATCACGATGGGAGTATGGATTGGTTATGATACTCCAAGTTCCATTTACTGTTCAGGCTGCTCTCTCAGTTATAGCCAACGAACCCAAAATTTATGGGCACAATTAATGAACGTTGCTACTGAAATAAACCCAAAATTAATGGCACCTCAAGGAGCTCATAAACGACCTGATGGTATTGTAAGCAGAAGTTATTGTGCAACGTCTGGTATGGCACCATCTGATCTTTGCTCAAAAGCTGGTCTTGTGCGCTCTGACATATATAACTCAAAGTATGTTCCAAATAAAACGGATGACAGTTTAGTAGGTGGTGGAAATATGGCTCTTGTTGAGGTAGACGGAAAGCAAGTGGTCGCAGGTCCAAATACTCCATCCGAATTTACAACAGGCAAATCTGGTGGATTTTCTTTTAACCCGGAATTTTTAAAACGAATGGGATATGATCGTTTAGGTGACTTGTCTGTTCTGATTCCGAGAAAAAATCCAGAACCGTGGAAGAAAATTGGTTTTAAAGGGGGATCCGCTTCAAGTGCAGGAGCAATTGAAAATGATAACGGAGCATCCCCCCCTGCTCCTGGATCTTTACAAGCTTCCGGTAATACAATTACTTGGTCTGGAGCAAAAGGACATTTAATCGTTGGATATCGAATTTACCATAGTTCCGGAAAGGGAGGCTCCGAAAAATTAATAGGACATACGATTAAACCGTCCTATGCTATCCCTTCCGGAGCAGGCTCTTATTATGTACGAGCTGTCAATTATTTTGGACGAGAATCGGGATCTTCTAAATCATTTACAATAGAAATAGAGGGGAACGATAAAGAGATAGAGAAAAAGGATAAAGAAGCGGAAAAAGCACGGAAAGAACAAGATAAAGCCGAAAAGGAAAAACAGAAAAAAGAAGAGAAACCGTTAAAAGAAGAGGAGAAAAAGAAACAAGCTGACGAAAAAGTGAAAGAAAAAGAGAAAGAAAAAGAGAAAGAGAAGGAAAAAGAGAAGGAGAAAGAGAAAGAGAAAGATGAAACAGAAAATAATAAACAAGAAGATGAAAACGATAAATAAAGAAAGGTTGAAGCATTCTCACAGGAGGATGCTCTTTTTCTTGTTATTAAAATTAAATGGGTAGCATAACCAAAAAGAATCGTTAATTCGAAAACTACGTAGAGAAGGACGAGTCTCGTGGTTATTTGCAATTTCCCGTGGTTAAAACAGATTCTACGTGGTTATTTCAAGAATTGCGTGGAGAACAAACTGAGCTCATGGTTATTTGCAATTTTAGATCAGTACAAGATTTATAGAATAAGTTTACAGAATTAGATGCATTAAATGACGCAAAAAAGTAACCTTCGTTTTTTCCCGAAATTCTGTAAACCATGTTGTCGGCAGATCCCCATATTTCAATCGTTTTATCTTTAATAGTATCCCAATTTTTCCACAAAAGTGTACCAATTGCGATTAATGCACCAATGGCTAAAACAACTATTCCAATTGGCGATGTAACGAATGCTAAAACTGCACCAAATGCCGTTGTTGCTCCTGTTGCAATCATTGTAACTGTTGTCCACAATGTGGATGCACCAGTTATGAGTTTAAATGCTCCGGTACCGATTATTGCCCGTGTATTGCAGATTTATTTAAGAGCATCCAAGTTCTGAAAAAAGGACATCTAGTAGAAGTATCTCGTTACGATTTAGTAGCTGGATATATTGGGCAAACAGCGATTAAAACAGAGAAGTTTTTTAGAGAAGCACTTGGAGGTGTCTTATTTATCGATGAGGCATATGCATTAGCACAAGGTCCGCCGTATAATTATCCGCCAAATCAAAAATTTGTGTTAGATACCGCTGATCACCTTGTTGGTGTCTTGTACAATTTGTTCTATTTATTCATCTGTTAATGTTGTAGTTATTTCTTCGTTAGCTTCATTCATGTCATTATTTTCTTCCATATTTTGTTCAGTCTCTGCTTTGTTTTCATCTTCTTCCGCTATATTTGGATTAATTTCTGTATCCACTGACCTGGAAGGAGTTTATTGAAATGTTGATTTATAATTTTTTCATAAAAACGCAGTATCCATGACTGAATAAGAATAGTGCTAAACAAATCCGTATAAATTTTTGTAAGTGTGGTACCTCTAACACCCTTCATTAATTTTGATTTCCATTATTTTACTTAGACCTATTTTTGATATGGTTCTCGCACGAATGTCTAAATGAGGTTTTTAACACCATCAAAATAGTTACAAGGAATGTAACTATATAATACATCTATAAATCTATATTTTCCCCGTTAACTCTAAACTCAATTATTTCAGCAATTTTAAAATCATCTCTGTGTTCAATTATGTAAGCAATTTTGTAAGTTTCTCCATCTACTAATAACTCGCGATATTCAGATGTGGTTAATTTTTCCCCATCAAATCCATACTCACCGCTAATATGTTCTATATTTTCTCCTACGATGTTTTTTTCAAGAATTTCACTAGTTAATTTATGATAATCCTCTGACAAAATAGCATAATTCCCATAATCACCGTACCATTTTGCGTCAACAATCTCTAACCAATTAAACCACAGTTCTTCAGGATCTTCTCCGTATTCTTCAGCTATCTCGTATACAGTCTCCCGATCACCTGAGAAATCATCTATAGCATTTAATCTTGTCATAATTATATCGTACCACTCAAGGTCTTCTTCGGTAAGATGTCTTAATCTAGTTACTTCTGGATAGAAGGTTGTTGTAATTTCATCGGCTACAATACTTCTTTCTTCAGTTTCTTCAATTGCTTCTACAGTTTCTACTACGGTCTCTTCTGTTGTATTCTCTGAGCTTTCTTCCGTATCGGTTGCTGCAGAACAAGCACCTAGCACTAACCCTAACAATCCAATTAATAATAATTTATTAACAATAAACCTCATTTTCTTCTTCCCCCTAAAATATTAAATCGAAAAGGTCATAACAATAATTACAATCAATTTTTATTTTATCACTAAACCCAATTATATTTATGTAATATTTGAAAAATTCTGTATACAAGCATCGTTTACTCTAATTCTTCCAACTTAAAGCAAGACCAACTTCCTAAACAATAGCAAAAAGAAAATTTTCGGTGTTTTCCACTTTATCTAGACAAGAAGTTTAAAAGATTGCTTATTTCAGTAACTGATCCTGTTGCAGAATAGCCATTTTTTGTTTTTTCAATTCCTCTTATAAATGAAGAAGATAAAAATTCTAATGCACTCTCGATTTGATTCAACGTAGGAGATTGACTGAGATTTTGGTTCATTTTTAACATGATATATATGTCACGAGCAGACAATTCCCCTTTTGTGACTGGGTCATCTCTTTCTTCTGTCAGTACATATATAACTGAATATACTAATTTTTTTTGATATATTAACTGAGCTCTATCTTCTGCCAAACTATCTAGATTCACAATTCCACCTTTCGAAAATATCTTTTCATATTTTTTATATCCCAAAGGAACTTCTCTGTGACTTTTCAATAAGTCAGCTAATGCATCCACGTCTAGCAAAGTACCTCATACTCCTTAGCTCTTTTAACTACTCTTCCTTTGTCAAACTTTATTCCTACTACGACAATGTAATCAGCATTGTACTTCTGTTTGTATTCAGTATCAAAGTCTATTAGCGAATCACTGACTATAGGTGATGAGGTGGATTTTGCATCAATAATTATTTTATATTGTGGAACCGGAGCTGTCTTAGTTTGTGCTAGCACATCGGTTTCACCTGATTTCCCTAACCAATTACTATCATACACTAAGTTGATAAAGCATTCAATCCAACTTGGGATGCTATTCATAATTTCATCGTGTTCAGTAGTTTTGATTTCATTTTTTTCATGTAGTTCAAAATTACCAGAAATTATTTCCAAATAATCCTGACCTTTATTATTTATTTTATAAAGGTTTTCAAAATCGGAATATTCCACTACTCCCAGATTTCTCAGCCACTGCAGTCGGCTATTGTTCTCATCTTTAAGTAAAAATCCATTCGTTCTCAATCTCAAAGCTATCTTTTCTTCTAAATTTTTATTTTTAAACTGTTCCAATTAGGTATATAAAGATTCAAAAAAATTATTCTCTCTAGGAATTTCTGGCATCGAATAAATCTTGTCACTCCAACCTTTTAAACGTAAGTAATCCATTTTTTACTTCCTTTCAACTACTTTAAATTTAATTAAGTACCACTGCCAAAATTCCAAATCCCTTGACCCAATTGATAATAGCTACCGTTCCTTCGCTCGTTTTGATCAAATCATGACGAAACATGACCTTTGGGAAAAAGCCCGGCAATGGATGGTAGAACATCATATGCAAGAAGGCGTCGTTGAAAAAGATGAAGAGACAATCGCTGTGGACACTACGCATATGGAGGTGGATCTCCGCTACTTATAGAAAGGAGCGAAGTCCCATGAAA